>NZ_RZSG01000419.1:4560-5276 GCF_003997725.1 Mesorhizobium sp. M4A.F.Ca.ET.050.02.1.1 | reverse complement strand
CGAAGATACCTCGCACCAGGCGATCACCAGCATGGTCGACGGCGTCAGGCATTTCGAGGTGATCGAGGCCGAATGCGTCGGCTGTAACCTCTGCGTCAATGTCTGCCCGGTCGAGGGCTGCATCACGATGGAGCCGCTGGCCGCCGGCGCGATGGACGAGCGCACCGGCAAGCCGGTGTCGCCGGTCTATGCCAACTGGACGACGCATCCGAACAATCCGATGGCCAAGGTAGCGGCGGAATAGGGCAGGTACGCGACGAGAGAAGCGGCGTCTTCGGGCGCCGTTTTTCGTTTTCCTATTGCAGATAGTGGATATCCACGATAAAAGATATCCATGAATTGGAGCATGGCATCATGAGATTGGGGGAAGGCGTCGAGGCGGCAATCCACTGCGCCGCGATGCTCGCAGGCGTAGACGGCGCCGCGACCATGCCGGGCGCCGCCATGGCGGAGGCTTTCGGCCTGTCGCCGAGCTATCTGCTCAAGCATCTCAACATGCTGACGGCCGCGGGTATTCTGGAATCGGTGCCGGGACCGGCCGGCGGCTACCGTCTGGCGAAGCCGTCCGAGAGCATCACGCTGCTCGACATCGTGCTCGCCGTCGAGGGCAGGGAACCTGCCTTCCGTTGCGGCGAGATCCGCCAGCGCGGCCCTGTGCGGCTCGATGCTTCGGCCTATGTGAAGCCATGCGGCATCAATGCAGCGATGCTCAAGGC
>NZ_RZSG01000419.1:0-4550 GCF_003997725.1 Mesorhizobium sp. M4A.F.Ca.ET.050.02.1.1 | reverse complement strand
AGGCCGAGCGCGGCTATCGCGCAGCGCTGGCCGAAGTCAGGCTGTCGGCGATCGTGGCTGACTATGTCAGCGAGGCCGATCCGCGCTCGGTCGCGGCGGGCTGCGCCTTCGTCGCCCGCTATCAGCGGCCGCAGAAGGTTCATCCAAACCAAGTTCCCCAAGCAAAGAGTGGAAGGTAAGAACTATGAAACAGAGGCTGCAATTCTTCGCCAAGGCGCCTGAAATCATGAAGGCGGTGTCGGCGCTCAACAAGGCGGTCGACGAATGCGGGCTGGAGGTTAGCCTGCTGCATCTGATCAAGCTGCGCGCCTCGCAGATCAACGGCTGCTCCTTCTGCGTCGACATGCACAGCCGCGAGGCGCGGCAGGACGGCGAGACCGAGCAGCGGCTCTATCTCATCGCTGCCTGGAAGGAATCGCCGCTGTTTTCCGAGCGCGAGCGCGCCGCGCTGGCCTGGACCGAAGCGGTGACGAAGATCGCCAACAACGGCGTCTCGGACGAACTTTATGCCCGCACGCTGGTGCATTTCTCCGAAGAGGAACTGGTCAAGCTGTCGGTCGCGATCGGCATGATCAACACCTGGAACCGGCTTTGCGTTCCGTTCCAGGCCATTCACCCAACGCCGGCCGCCAAGGCTGCGTGAGCGATCGACCCAGCGCGCGGGCCGGACCTCGGCCCCGCGCCTTTTTGGCGCGAGATCAATCACATGTTTGCAAATTTTCAAAACGAGATTCTGCTTGCCGCGCGACTGCTGGTTGGCGGCGCCTTTGTTCGCCGGCTTGCGCAATATCCTGAACAGGGCCTTCCTGACCCAGTTGATGACGGAGCGCGGCGTGCCTCAGGCGGGGCTGGCGCTGTGGCTCGGCATCGTCGTGCAGGTCGTCGCCGGCGGCCTGATTGTGGCGGGCGTCTGGATCGCGCTTGCTGCTGCTTGGCTTATCCTGTTCCTGGTCGTCGCAACGGTCATGTTCGACAATTTCTGGGATCATCAGGGCCCGGAGCGAGCGGCACGAATCAACGGCTTTGTCGCCAATATTGCGCTTTCCGGAGGGTTTCTGGCGCTGATGGCGCAGCCGCTTTGAACTGACAACTTGACGCTTCCGGTCGTCGAGTGCCCATTAATCGCTCTGTCGCGATTGTGCTGTACCTTGACCCAGTTCGCCCGTTGGAGCGCGCATGGAGCAAAACTGGACCGGTTTCTGGGCGAGCGTTTCGCAGGCCTTTCATCAGGCGCTGTCGCCGTTTCGCGCGACCGCTGAATCGATCGGCTATTCCCCCACCGACATGCAGATATGGTGCTTCCTGTGTGCCCTCTTCGTGCTGGCGCTGGTTGTCCCGCACAGCTATGGCGATATCGTACTCAGGCGGCGACGCGCCTATGCCATCGGCAAGGTGGTTGGCATTGACACGTCCGGCGATTCCCCAAGCACGCCGACCATCGAATTCGCCGATCGCCAGGGGCGTAGCTGGCGTTTCGACTCGAACCTACCGATCAATAGCGTGACCGGTTCGATCGGAGCTTCGGTCGAGGTGATCTACGATCCACTCAATCCGAAGCGGGCACGGGAAGTGGGGCGACCGATCATGAAGGCGATCCACGTCGCCGTCTGGTACCTGATCGCGGCCGGGCTGATGGCATTCGCTTTCTGGCCCAGCCTGATTTCCGACTAAACATTTTCGTACGACCGCCGGCGGTCTTGGGCAGCAGTTCAAGCAGCGTATCGCAGACCGCCATCGCAGGTCAGCACCTGGCCGGTCATGAAGCCGTTGCAGACAAGGAAGGCGATCGCGTCGGCGACGTCCTCGGCGCGGCCGATGCGGCCGACAGGCGTCTTGCCGGCATATTCGGCAAAGACCGCTTGCCGCTGTTCGCCCGGCAGAAAATCCCACCAGGGCGTATCGATGACGCCGGGCGCCACGACATTGACGCGTAACGGCTTCAACTCGACCGCCAGGATCGGTGCCACTGTCAGAAGCATGCCATTGATGGCGCCTATGCCAGCAATGCCGGGGGCGGCGAGTTGCGCCGATACCGCCGAAATGAAGGTAACCGATCCAGCTTTGCTCAGCGTCGGCAGGGCTGCCTGCAGGCAAGACAATTGCGGGCGGATTTTCTCGTCGACGCCACTGCCGATGTCGGCGAGATCGAGAGTCGCGAACGGCCCAAGCCCCTTGCCGCCGCTTGCGGCCAGGACGAGGTGATCGAACGGTCCGAGGCTATCGAAGAAATGGCGGACGTCACCCGGCCTGGTCGCATCGAAGGAGGCCTTGCCGACGGTGCCGCCAAGGGTCTTCCAGGCGTTCTTGAGCTTGTCTTCATTGCGGCCCGTGATCGTCACTTTCATGCCGGGGCCAACCAGCTTGCGCGCCGTGGCAAGGCCGATGCCGGACGAGCCGCCGATAATGACGCAATGTTCGATTTTCTCACTCATGACTGTTGTTCCTGGTTGGGCCTGAGGCGCGCTCGATCAGGTCGAGGCTAAGGCTCAGCAACTGCCGGCGCGCCTTTTCGTCGTAGGCCTGTGCGTCGGCGCGGGATTCGCGCTGGCCGTCGAAATAGAGACCGCTGCGTCCCTTGAGCGCCGGCGAAGCGGCGAGGTGAGGATGGCGTCGGCGCCGGTCTCGACCGAGCTCCACGGCGTGACGCCTGCTTGCCGGACCATGGTGGTGTCCATGTAGCTTGCCGGATGCAGGGCGTTTACGGTGACGCCGCTGCCTTTCAGCTCTCCGGCCAGATCGACGGTGAACAGGATCTGTGCCAACTTGCTCTGGCAGTAGGCACGCACGCCGCTGTAGCCGTGGGTCAGCATGATGTCGTCGAAGTCGATCGCTTGCTGGCCGGCCGAGGCGACATTGACGATCCGCGCCGGCGCGCTCGCCTTGAGCAGCGGCAAAAGCTCCGAGGTCAGCAGGAAGGCGGCGAGATAGTTGACGGCGAAACGCAGTTCGTAACCGTCGGCGCTGACCTGTCTTTTCGCGCCTCCGCCGGCGGTGCCGACGCCGGCATTGTTGATCAGGATGTCGAGCCGCGTTGTCCTGGCGCGCACGGCTTCGGCGAGGCGCCTGACCTCGGCAAGCGAGGAGAGATCGGCGACGAGAAGCTCGGCCTTGCCGCCGGCGGCTTCAATGGCAGCGACGACTGCCTTGCCGCGCATCGCGTCGCGGCCATGCACCAGGATATGCGCGCCGCTCGCGCCGAGCTTCTCGGCCACGACGCGGCCGACGCCGTCGGTTGATCCGGTGATGAGGACGGTCTTGTCCTTCAGGTCCATGTTCAGAGCCTCCATGTTTCGCTCTGAACGCAAGATGGGGCGCGGCGCGCATCCCAAACAGTTCAAACTTTATCCTGGTATCAATACTGCTATAATAAGTCCCATGGACGCGATCCCCCATTCGTCAGAAGACAGCCGCCGGCGCGAGCTTGGCGCCTTCCTGCGCTCGCGCCGGGAAAGGCTTTCGCCCGAGACCGCCGGCATCGCTTGCGGCGCGCGGCGGCGCACGCCAGGGCTGAGACGCGAGGAAGTGGCGATGATCGCCGGCGTCGGCACGACCTGGTACACCTGGCTGGAACAGGGCAGGGACGTTCGCCCCTCGGTCGAAGTGCTGACGGCGCTCTCGGAGGCGTTGCGCCTTGACGCCGTCGAGAAGCGGCATCTGTTCATCCTTGCCGGCCGCCAGCAGCAGGAGCGCCGCGAGGCGGCGCCCGAAAAGGTCGACGGCCCGCTGCTGCACATGCTGCAAAGCCTCGTCCTGCAGCCGGCCTATGTCGTCGGCCGGCGCTGGGATGTGCTGGCCTGGAACCCAGCGGCGGTGGCAGTGTTCGGGGATTATGGCCTGCTGGAGGGCGATACCCGCAACATTGTCCACATGGTGTTCGCCAGCCCGCACCACCGCCGCCTGCTGGTCGACTGGGAAGAACTCGCCCGCGTGGTGCTCGCATCGTTTCGCGCGGAAAGCGCCAAATATGTCGGCGACCCGGACTTCGACCGGCTGATCGCGCTGATGATGCGTTCAAGTCCCGAGTTCCGCGACTGGTGGCCGCAGCGTGATGTGGCGCGGAGATTGTCAGGGGTGAAGCATGTCAGGCACCCGAGCGCCGGCGCCATGACATTCGAGCATATGAGCCTTTCGATCGACGACGGTTCCGACATGCGGCTGATCGTCTACACGCCGCTTGCCGAGCAGAATTCGATCGCCAAATTGCAGAAGCTGCTCGACGCGCTGCCGGCCGATCGGCGCAGCGCCTGACGCCATCTACACTTTCAGCCCTTCGGCTTCAGCCCGTCGATGAACAATTGCTCGAGGAAGCGCGCGGCGTCCTCGAAGCGGCCGTCGCCGCCGCGGTCGGCGCCAAGCACGGCGCGGACTTGGACGTCGAAATCGGCATAGTGCTGCGTCGTTGCCCAGATCGAGAAGATCAGGTGCCAAGGGTCGGTGCGAGCGATCTTGCCGGCGCGCATCCAGCCCTTGATGACGGCCGCCTTCTCGTCGACCAGCGTTTTCAGCTCGCCTTCCAGCAGCGGCATGATGCGCGGCGCGCCCTGCAGGAT
>NZ_RZSG01000418.1:0-5286 GCF_003997725.1 Mesorhizobium sp. M4A.F.Ca.ET.050.02.1.1 | reverse complement strand
CCCTTGGCGCATCGCGGTTCGTTGGCGCGGTCCTGTGTTTTTCACGCGCTATAGTTCTAGAGAATTGCGCCCCGCTTTCCAAGAGACTTGGTTAACGCGCCGTCAACCGGCCCCGGTTTGCGGTTGCCGCTGTCGCGCCTGGCGGCATTGCGCCGACCGTGCGACATAGGTCCGGCATAGGCGGCAAAAAAGGTCTGAACCGGCAAGGCATGGGTCGTGGGCCGCTTTCGTGCGCGTGCGCTTGCATGGATTCTTTGCTTCTCAATCGTGCCGGCCGCGGTCTGTCAGACCGCGCAGAAGACCGGCGGGGAGAGAAGGGTGCCAAAACTGTCCTTGAACCGGCTGAGCCGACTTGCCCTGTTGATCTCGACGGCGCTGGCGCTGACGATCGCGCCTTGCCACGTCAAGCTCTACGGCGCCGCCACGATCGTTCCCGCCTTGGCTTATGCCGACGGCGGGAATGGCAATGGCGGCAATGGCGGCGGCGGCAACGGGAACGGCGGCGGCGGCAATGGCAACAGTGGGGGCAATTCAAGCTCCGGCGGCAGCAACAGCAACAACAGCGGTAACAATTCAGGCAACAATAACGGAAACCGCGGCAACAGCGCCAATCATAACAGCCACGTCAACGCGGCGACCGGAGACAAGGTCGAGATCAATGGCAGCACTATCAAGGTCATCCATCCCGACGGAATGAAGGAAGAGATCCAGAACGGCCGCTTCGAGATGGAGGATGCCTTTGGCCGAACCATCATCGAGCGCAAGGCGACGCCTGAGGATCTGGCGCGCCTCTTGGCCTTGTGAGGGCAGGGAACTACCCCCTCTCTGTGCCTCACCCACCCCCGCCCTCAGGACGGGGGTGATTTTTTGAGGCAGTAGGGCAGTCGGAGCCGTGTGCTCCATGGCCTTTACAATTTCCTGTTCCCTACTGCCTTATTCCCCTACTGCCCTCTTTCCTTCGCCTCGTGCATCAGCAGCGCCGCCTCCGTGCGATTGCGCACGTTGAGCTTGGCCAGCACCCTGGTCATGTGATGCTTGACCGTCTTCTCCTGCAGCGAAAGCCTGGCGGCGACCTCCTTGTTGCTGAGGCCCTCCGCCACCAGCCGCAGGATCTCGGCCTCGCGGCCGGTGAGCTGGCTGAGCGGATCGGGCTTGCGACTCGCCGGCTGCAAGAGGTCCGACAGCAGTCTCGCCGACAGCGTTGGCGAGACATAGCTCTGGCCGGCGGCGACGTCGCTGAGGATCTCGGCCAGCGTCTTGGAGCCGACGCCCTTCAGCACATAGCCGCGCACGCCGGTGTTGAGCGCCTGGGCGACGTCGGCATTGGTCTCCGACACGGTCAGCATGACGATCTTCTGGCCGGGGTGGCCGGACAGGATGGTGGCCGCGGCGTTGAGCCCCCCACCAGGCATGCTGATGTCGAGCAGAAGGACATCGGGCGCAACCGTCTGGACCAGCCTTTCGGCGTCCTCGGCGCTGGCGCCTTCGCCAACAACGGCGAAGCCGCCGATTTCGCCCAGGCTGCGCGCGACACCCTCGCGAAACAGGGGATGGTCGTCGACAATGGCGATGCGGATGGTTCCGGTCACGGCTGCTCCTCGACAGACAATGTAATCACCAATCGCGTGCCTTGCGGCCCGGACAGCGTCTCGAACTGCCCGCCGATACTCTCGATTCGTTCCCGCAAGCCCGCAAGCCCGAGCCCTTCGCTCTTGCCCGGATCGAAGCCGGGTCCGCCGTCCATCACTTCGACCATCAGCCTGCCGCCTTTCATGCTGGCCCGCACCGCCTGATCCTTGCCCTTTCCGTGCCGCCAGGCATTGTTCAGCCCTTCCTGGACGAAACGGTAGATGCTGATCTTCTCGGAAGTGCCGAGTTCAGGCAAGCGGGCAGGAAGTGTCAGCGCCACCCTGCTGCTTGTGCGGCGTTCGTGTTCCTTCACCGCAAGCCGCAATATGTCGGGTACGGCCTGTGTTTCGATCTGCGGCAGCACCAGGCCGTTGCAGATGCCGCGGATCTCGCGCATCGCCTCGCCGAGAGTCTTGTGGATGCCCGAAATCTCGGCCTCGCGCAACTCGCTCGAGGCGGCGGGATCAAGCAGGATCGGGCTGTCCATCCTCAGCGCGGCGAGCGCGACAAGCTGCGCCGGCCCGTCATGCAGGTCGGCGCCGATGCGCCTGAGATAGCGTTCGTTGATGGCGGTGGCGCGGCGCGAGGCGCGCTGCACGCGCTGACGCAGCGACGAGTTCTGCGACAGCGCCGTCTGCAATTCCGCGATCTTGGCCTCGAGCGCGGCGCGTTGCGTCTCGATGGTGCGGCTGCCGCGAAAGACGATGCCGGACAACAGCGTCAGCGCCGCCGCCGTGGCGCCCGCCACCACCAGCCAGCTCGACCAAAGTGCTGCCCGCAGCGTCGCCTGGAATTCGTCGGCAACCTCGTAGAATTCCGACACGGCGACGACTTCGCCCGACCAGGGCTCGCGCACCGGATTGTAGATCTCGAACAGCGGCTGCGCGAAAGTCTTGTTGCCCCTGTTTTCGACATCGTCTGAGACGTCGTTGTACTCGGCCACGACATTGCCCGCGAAAGCGGCGATGAGGTGTGGGTTCGGCTCGAACGTCTTGCCGATCAGCGTCGGGTCCTTGGCGTAGAGGATGGTGCCGTCGCGCCGCCACAGCTTGAACGAGACAAGCCGGTTGCCGAGCGCGCCCTGGCCAAGCGTTTCGTCGAGCGCCCGCTTGACGGTGTCGCCGAGCTCGCGGCTTTTGCGCATGTCGGGCAGCAGCGGCGCGATCACGCTGTCGACATAGAGCGCCGTGGTCGCGGCGGAATTGGTTATCACGCCTTCGCGGATCTGCGAGGTGACCCACAGCCCGACCACAAACATCGCCGCCAGCAGCCCGACGCCGCCGGCAATGAAGAACTGCAGGGCGAGCGAAAGCCTGCCCCAGCGCTGCAAATATCCCCCCAAGAAAGTCCCGAGCAATCGCACCACCTCTCCCTGGCTGGGGAGATTATAGGCTTAGCGCGGCGTTTGCGACATCGACCTTTGTGCGGCCCACGCGGGTTTTCATTTGGCCGGGCGCGACAACAGTCTCGGACCGGCGGCGGAATCGGCTTTTGCCGTGCGTCCGCTCCGGGCCTCTGGCCCGATCTGGCCGGCGGCGAGCTGCAAAAGCTGGGCCCGCGAGGAGACCTGCAATTTGCGATAGATGTTGTTCATGTGGATCTTCAGCGTGCCCTTCGAAATCCCGATATCGAAGGCGATCTGCCCGTTCGGCCTGTCGGTGACGACCAGCCGGGCGATCTCCAACTCGCGGCTGGTCAGCCGCGACGACAGGTCATGCCACTTGGTCCTGCGCGCCGCCTCGCTTTGCATGGCCTCGCCGACCAGCTCGGCGGGCAGCCAGCGGCCGCCGGCGGCGACCCGGTGGAGGCATCTCAAGAGCGCGTCGATAGCGGCTTCCTTGAGCACGATGCCGGCAACGCCGGCCGCGACCGCGTCATAAAGCTGGGCCTGCGAGGCGCCGACCGTCAGGAGAACGCAAAGCGTCGCAAGCCCCTGCCTGCCGATCTCGGCGGCGACCTCGAGCCCGCTCATGCCGGGCATGCTGAGATCGAGCACGGCGACATCCGGTTTCTCCTGCCGGATCATCGCCATTGCAGCCGTGCCGTTTTGCGCCGATCCGACGATCCTGAAGCCGGGATCGCGGGCGATCAGGCTGGTCAGCCCGTGCAGCAGCAGCGGGTGATCGTCGGCGACGAGGATTGTCGCGACCATCGTCAGTCCGCCCCTGGTCCGTGTTCGGTCACGGTGACTTCTCCCCTGCGTGCCCAAAACGGGACGCTTCCTGTCATGCCGGAATCGATACGGGATCGCGGCTTGCACCCCCAGCGTGAAACCAAGCCGACGGAAGTAGCGTGGTCGCACAAATATTAGCAACTACTTAGTTAACCCCAGGCCGGGTGCCTTAGCAAGATGCGAGGCGATTGACGGCAAAGCTCAGGAGCCGCCCTGCCGATGCAGGCCTTTGTTCTTGCGACGCAACGAAGCGCTCGGGAAACTCTGGCGGGCTTGAGCAAACGTCGCGACCCCCATCGAGGAAAAGCGAGAATCCTCGAAAAGATATATTCGCGTGATCGCCGAATTTTACTTATGGCGACATCGTGATGGTTCCTATAACCGGGGTTATATGGACGCGCTCACTGCAACCTGCAAAGTATGGTTTGGGAAATATTAACGTCCAAGCGGTTGCTGATGACCGCGTGGGGGTTCGGGGCTTAGGGCGTGAGTATAGCAGTCAGTCCGACGGCGGGCCTGTCCCGCCATCCGGGGGGTGTTGTGTCTGGCGAAGGGGGACTCCTCGCCGGTCCTTTTCGCGTCCAAGGCTGCCACCGTTTTTTCATGCAACGATCGCTTGCCGGCAGGGCCGCGCTGCGCGGACCACGGACGTTTGGCGCCGGCGCCGCGATCAGACTGGGCTAGGGGACGGCGGCTCGGCCGCCGACCGCGCAACATTGTGGAGGAAGTAACATGGCGGACATTGGCGGCGGCGTGCTTCTCGAAGCAACGACCATCGGATCGGGAACCGGGAACTACGATTCCTTCCTGCGCATTCAGGCGACGAGCGTCGAGGAGGGTTTCAACACCGATCAGAACGGCAACGTGCTCGACAACAAGGCCTCCTTCACGCACAGCCTGCAATTTGGCGATCTCCAGCCGATCAATGTCGGCGGCACCGACTACATCGAATTCCGGCTGGACCTCAACGAAAGCAACAACACCACCAACGGCGAGATCTCGCTGACCGACCTGAGGATCTACATCTCCGGTGCCGACGCCACGCTTGCCGACTACAACGCCGGTTTTGCCGGGTTCACCTCGATCTTCGATCTCGCCACCACGCAAGCGCTGATCGACGCCAACCACGGCTCGGGAACGGACGACTACCGGGTACTTATCCCGGTCACCGCCTTCACCGATGCCGGCGTTACCGCAGATTCCTACGTAACGCTCTATTCGAGCTTCTCGGGGTCGAATGGCGGCTTCGAGGAGTGGCGCACCACCACGCTCAGCGGCGGCGCCGAGGACCAGCCGGCGATCGCCATCGACAAGATCACCATCGACGGCGCTGCGTCGGGCGACGGCCTGGTCGTGCTGGTCGACGAACCGATCAGCTGGCAGTACACGGTGACCAACACTGGCAATACGGCGCTGTCGAACATCGTCGTGACCGACGACCAGGGCGTGATCGTCTCGCCCGAGCTCAGCGGCGGCTTCAATGT
>NZ_RZSG01000417.1:0-5289 GCF_003997725.1 Mesorhizobium sp. M4A.F.Ca.ET.050.02.1.1 | reverse complement strand
GCCAACGCGATCGCCTTGCGCGACATCGCGGTGGTGTCGCGCGCGCCGGGTGTCGGCAAGAAGGTGGCCGAGCGCATCGTCACCGAATTGAAGGCCAAGGCGCCGGCCTATGCGGGCGCCGCCTCGGGCACGATCGGGCTGAAGCAGGAGCTCGGCGAGGGCGTGGCGCCGGCGCCAATCACCGACGCCGTCTCGGCGCTGGTCAATCTCGGCTATTCGCGCGACATCGCGGCCAACGCGGTTTCGGCGGCGCTGAAGGCGGCGGGCGAAGGCGCCGACGCCTCGAAGTTGATCCGTTTCGGGCTGAAGGAACTGGCGCGGTGAGGGGCCGCTTGTTCTGGTCCTTGCCGTATGCAAGGAAAGCGGCATGAACCTTTCGCCCCGCCTCATTGCCCCCGACAAGCGCGGCGAGGATGCCGACCAGAGCTTGCGGCCGCAATCGCTCGACGAGTTCGTCGGCCAGGCGGCGGTCCGGGCCAATCTCAAGGTCTTCGTCGACGCCGCCAAGGGACGCGGCGAGGCGCTCGACCATGTGCTGTTCGTCGGACCGCCTGGCCTCGGCAAGACGACGCTGGCGCAGATCATGGCGCGCGAGCTCGGCGTCAACTTCCGCTCAACGTCGGGGCCGGTCATCGCCAAGGCCGGCGATCTCGCCGCGCTTCTCACCAATCTCGAAGACCGTGACGTGCTGTTCATCGACGAGATCCATCGCCTCAATCCGGCGGTGGAGGAAATCCTCTATCCGGCAATGGAGGATTTCCAGCTCGACCTGATCATTGGCGAGGGACCGGCCGCGCGTTCGGTCAAAATCGACCTCGCCCGTTTCACGTTGGTCGCCGCCACCACACGGCTCGGGCTTTTGACCAATCCGTTGCGCGACCGTTTCGGCATTCCGGTGCGGCTCAATTTCTACACGGTCGAGGAGCTGGAGCAGATCGTGCGCCGTGGCGCGCGCATCCTTTCGATGCCGCTCGGCGACGATGGCGCGCTGGAGATCGCCAGGCGGGCGCGCGGCACGCCGCGCATCGCCGGCCGGCTGCTGCGCCGGGTGCGCGATTTCGCCAGCGTTGCCGGCGATGGCCATGTCGACCGCCGCATCGCCGATGAGGCGCTAACCAGGCTGGAGGTCGACGGGCTCGGTCTCGACGCGCTCGACCGCCGATACCTGTCGATGATTGCCCGCAACTTCGGCGGCGGCCCGGTCGGCATCGAGACCATCGCGGCTGGGCTCTCCGAGCCGCGCGACGCCATCGAGGACATCATCGAACCTTATCTGATCCAGCAGGGCTTCATCCAGCGTACGCCGCGCGGGCGCGTGCTGACCGCCAATGCCTGGCGCCATCTCGGCCTCGACGCGCCAAAGGATCTGGCGCAGCAGCAGATCAGCCTGTTCCAGGAGGAGTAACGCAGATTTGTTCCCCACTTGCGCGGGGAACGGCCTGTCTGCGCAAAATCTGCTCGCCGCGGCCAAGCTGAAGACGCAATTGCCGCCTCTAGCTTGACGCAATTGCCATACCAAGGGCCGGGCGGACCTATGATCACCAGACGTGGCTTCCTGCGCCTCATCGGCGGCTCGTTCCTGTCGATGGTGTCGCTCAGCGCCTATGCGGTCGGCATCGAGCCGATGCTTCTGACACATGTGAAGCGCTATTCGCTGATGCCACCGCACTGGCCGGCGGGCCTCAAGCTGCGTGTCCTTGCGCTCGCCGACATCCATGCCTGCCGTCCCTGGATGACGCCGGAGCGGATCGCCTCGCTTGCCGCCGAGGCAAACGCCTTGCGTCCGGATCTCATCGTCCTGCTCGGCGACTATGTCGCCGGCATGCGCCTGGTAACGGACGAGGTGCCCGCTTCGGAATGGGCCTCGGCCCTGTCCGGCCTGAAAGCGCCGCTCGGCGTCAAGGCGATCCTCGGCAATCACGACTGGTGGCACGATCCTGTTGCGCAAAGGGCGGGGGCCGGACCAACCGAGGCGCGCAAGGCACTCGAGGGCGCCGGCATCACGGTGCTGGAAAACGATGCCTTGCGCCTGGAAAAGGACGGACACGGCTTCTGGCTGGCAGGCCTCGCGGACCAGCTAGCGTTGCTGCCGGGCGACGGCCGCGACGAGCCCAGGGGCCTCGACGACCTCGATGGCACGCTGGCCAAGGTGAGCGATAGCGCTCCCACAATCCTGCTCGCCCATGAGCCTGATATCTTCCCGAAAGTGCCGTGGCGGGTTTCGCTGACGCTGTCCGGCCACACCCATGGCGGGCAGGTGCGGCTGTTCGGCTATTCGCCGGTCGTGCCTTCGCGCTACGGCAATCGCTACGCCTATGGCCATGTCGTCGAAAACGATCGAAACCTGATTGTGTCCGGCGGACTCGGCTTCAGCATCATGCCGGTGCGTTTTGGCATGCGCCCGGAAATCCTGCAGATCGATCTCGGGTCCGCCTGAACCGCCCGCTTCAGTGAAGCGACCTGATCGCGTTGATTACGTCAGGCTCGGCCTTGTCGCCGTCGAAAGCGTCGACAATGCCGAAGGCACCGCCATAGCCCCACACCGACCAGGAGAAGCCGTGCGCCTCGGCGCGCCCAATCATCTGACTGACATAGGCGGCGCGGTATTCGGCGGGCATCACATAGGCGTTGCCGTATTCCTGGCGGATCATCCCGAATTCGCCGAGCGTGATGTTTTCCGGTCTTATCCCGTTGGCTTTCGCCCACGCTTCGACCGTCTTGAACGGCGCATCCATGATGCCGAGCAGCTTGTCGTCGCTGTCCATGCTGGCGACCTGCTCGTCGAGATAGGCAAGCATGCCGCTCCGGCGCGTCCAGGGCGCCTCGGCCCTGATCCGGGCACGGATCGTGTCCAGCGCCACATCGAGCTGCCCCTGCGGCACGGCTGTCAGCGGAAAGGGCAGGCCGGTGACATAGCGGATGAAGTCGCCGGCCCAGGTCGCGCCCTGATGGGTGAGCAGGAACGGATCGTAGGAATGGAAGGACCAGATGATGTTGTCGTCGGCGATCAGCTTCGGGTCGATCCTGGCCAGCGACGCGGCGTTGGAGTAGCAGGCGCCGGTGAGGATCAGCGTCAACCTGGTGGCCGAGGAGCGCGCCGCCGCGAATAGCTTCTTCTGGCGCTCCGGCCAGAGATTTGTGCCGTCGCCGTCGCAGTCGACGATCGGCTCGTTCATCGGCTCGAAAGCGACCTGGCCCGGATCCTCGTTTGACAGCGTGCGCGCCATCTTGCGCACCATATCGACATAGGCGTCGAAGGTCCCGGGGTCGTCCATCACCTCGCCCATGCCGATCTTGCGGTTGCCGCCGGCGGGGATCAGATGCATGTCAACGATCACCTTCAGCCCGGCGCGGTTGATCATGCGCGCCGAGTCCAGCACGCTGGCGTAAAGGTCGTCGCGCAGCGCAAGTGTCTCTTCGGACAGGAAGGGGGAGGGGTCGACCGGCATGCGCAGGAAATCGAAGCCGGCATCCTTGAGCGCCTTGAGGTCATCCTCCTTGAGGAACTTTCGCCATTCCGGATAGGGCAGGATGGCGTTCGGGTCGTTCCATTTCTCCTCGCCGGTCCAGGTCGTCCACTGGTCGAGATTGAGGCCGCGCTTCATCGAGAACGTCGCGGCATAGGTGGGCAATGCCAAAGCCCCAAGAGCCAGCAGTGCCGCCATCAAGGTCTTGATCATCGCGCCCAACAGTGCCATCCGGTTCCAGCGCCGCAACACCTGCCTGCTCGGGCCAGAAAAGGAAAGCGCGATGGACGATCATGGTGAATCGGCGGCGCTCGGCGCGGGGCTTTCCGGCGCGCTGACGGAATTCGGCCATCGGCTGATGGCGCGGGTCTACTATGCCGATACCGATTTCTCCGGCGTCGTCTACCACGCCCGCTATCTCGAATTCTTCGAGCGCGGCCGCTCCGATTATCTGAGGCTCGCCGGCGTTCATCATACCGAGCTTGCCGACGGCAAGCATGGCGAACGCATCGTCTGGGTGGTCAGGCGCATGGAGATAGACTTCAAGAGTCCCGCCCGCATGGACGACATCCTGACCATCGAGACGCGCACCGAGGATATTTCCGGCGCCCGCATCTTCATGGCGCAGCAGCTGAAGCGCGGCGACGAGGTGCTGGTCGAGGCGAAGGTCGAGGCGGCGATCATCGGCGAGAACGGCCGGCCGAGGCGCTTTCCGAGGGAGTGGGTCGCAGCGTTTATGCCAAAGGCAAGCGACTGATATTTCGGCCCTCGGCGACCTCCGCAGCCATTTGATCGACAGATGCGAGCAGCGACCCTGCGATATGGGGCGCGGCAATGCGCCGCGCTTCATATCATAACCCATCCTTAACCATAACGGTTCATGAAGAGATTGGTGAAGATTGGCGGAATCCGAACGCCTTCCTTTCACCAATATTTGCCCCGAAAAGGCCGCGAAACGGTGCATTCGGGGTGATCCCGCAAGCTTCAAGCTCGCGCGAACGGACCACAAGGGATGCCCATGGGCCCAGCCGCCAGCGACGCCCGGAAAATCTAAGGACGTAACCATGGAAAACATCGCACTCGCCGAACCGGGCGCGCATTTATCGATTTGGGCGCTGTTCATGCAGGCCAGCTGGGTCGTCAAGCTGGTCATGATCGGCCTGCTCTGCGCCTCGATCTGGACCTGGGCGATCATCGTCGACAAGCTCGTCGCCTATGGCCGCATGCGGCTGGCGCTGAACCGCTTCGAGCAGGTGTTCTGGTCGGGCCAGTCGCTGGAAGAGCTCTACCGTACGCTCGCCGACCGCAAGACCACCGGCATGGGCGCGATCTTCGTCGCCGCCATGCGCGAATGGAAGAAGAGCTTCGAGAAGGGAGCGAAATCGCCGCTCGGCCTGCAGACCCGCATAGACAAGGCGATGGACCTGGCGCTGACGCGCGAGATGGAGCGGCTGGAGGGACGGCTCGGCTTCCTCGCCACCACCGGTTCGGCCGCGCCCTTCATCGGCCTTTTCGGGACCGTCATCGGTATCATGACCTCGTTCCAGGCCATTGCCGCTTCGAAGAATACCAGCCTGTCGGTGGTCGCGCCCGGCATCGCCGAGGCGCTGCTCGCCACCGCCATCGGCCTGCTCGCGGCCATCCCGGCTGTCATCGCCTACAACAAGCTGTCATCAGACGCGAACAAGATCGCCGTGCGCATGGAAGGGTTCTCGGATGAGTTCTCCGCCATACTCTCGCGGCAAATCGATGAAAAAGTCGCGCAGAAGGCCTGAGGTACGATCATGGGTATGTCCGTAGGCATGGCGGGACGCGGCGGGCG
>NZ_RZSG01000416.1:0-5317 GCF_003997725.1 Mesorhizobium sp. M4A.F.Ca.ET.050.02.1.1 | reverse complement strand
CCCGCAGATAGCCTGACATGCCATTCGGGCCGCGCACGTGGAGCCGCCCGCCATTTTCGACGCCGGGCACCGGATCCAGCCGATACTCCATGCCGGGCATGATTTTGCCGACGCTGCCGGACCGGTTGTACATCGGCGTGTTGATGGAGATCACCGGCGCCGCCTCGGTCACGCCGTAGCCCTCGAGGATGCGCAGGCCGAACTTCTCCATATAGGTCATGCGCGTCGCCGCCTTGACCGGCTCGGCGCCGGCAAAGCAGTAGCGCACCGAGCGGAAGTCGTAAGGATGCGCCGTGCGCGCATAGCCTGAGAGGAACGTGTCGGTGCCGAAGATGATCGTCGCATTCGACGCGTAGACCAGTTCAGGCACGATGCGGTAGTGCAGCGGCGAGGGGTAGAAATAGACCGGCACGCCCGAGATCAGCGGTAGCACCGTGCCCGCCGTCATGCCGAAGGAATGGAAGATCGGCAGGACGTTGAACACCTTGTCGCCCGAGTGGAAGTCGATGCGCGAGGCGGCCTGGGCGGCGTTGGCGAGGATGTTGCGGTGGGTAAGCACCACGCCCTTCGGCGTGCCTTCGGAACCGGAGGTGAACAGGATCACCGCCGCGTCGTCGGGCTTGCGGGCGACGCGCGGTGTGGTCTTGCGCAGTAGCCCGAGCAGCTTGTCCTTGAGGCCGATGCCGGCCCGCAGGTCGTCGAGCCAGACGATCTCCACCGAGCGGCCGATTTCCTCGACGACCGCGCCGAGCTTGGCCTGTTCGACAAACGCGCGGGAGGTGAGCACGGTCCGCACCTCGGCGGCCTTGCAGGCGGAGAGGATGTTCGCCGCACCCGCGGTGAAGTTGATCATCGCCGGCACCTTGCCGGCCGACATGACGCCGAGCAGCGTCGCGCATGCGCCGTTGGCATTGGGCAGCATAATGCCGATTGTCTGCTGGCTGGCATAGAGGTGCTCGAACTTCTCGCCGAGCACGGCGGCAGCCGTCAGCAGCTTGCCGTAGCTCAGCGAGCCGGTGACCGGGTCCTGCACGGCGAGCTCTTTCATGCCGCGCTCGTTCGCCGTCAGGATGATTTTCTCAAGCACCGTCTTGTCGATGTCCTCGGTGCGGAAGACGAGATCCGACATCACCTGATAGAGGGCGGCGCCCGCCGCGGTGCGACGCTGGCGGCCCTTGAACTCCTGCGGAACTTCGAGCTTCACCGGTTCCAGGATGGTCACCTTGACCTTCGGGAACAGGCGGCGGCGCACGTGCTGCGACGTCAGCCGCGAGAAGTAGCTCTTCTCCAGCCCGTCGATGCGCACCGGCACGACCATCGAGCCGGTCTTGTCGGCGACCATGGCGGCGCCGTCATAGACCTTCATCAGGCCTCCGGTGACGGTGATGCGGCCTTCGGGGAAGATGACCAGCGGATCGCCGCCCTGCACGATCTTGATCAGCGTGCGGGTCGACATCGGCTTGGCCGGATTGAGCGGCAGGGCGCGGGCGAGCTTCAGGAACGGCTTCATCCACCAGGCCTGCGCGATGGTGTGGTCGATGGCGAAGACCGGCTCCTCGTCGGTCAGCGTCAGGGCCAGCGGACCATCGAGGAAGCTGACATGGTTGAGCGCCAGGATCGGCGCCGGGCCGGCGGCCTTGAGGTTGTCCAGCCCCTCGACCTCCAGATGATGGAAGGCGCGGAACAGGATGGAGACGAAATCGCGGAAAGGATTCGTCGGCAGGTATTTCAGCATCAGCCAGGCGGCGACGGCATTGACCACGGCAAGGCCGGCCAGCACGCCGGCGATCGAGACGCCAGCGCCTTGGATGGCGGCGACGATGCCGCCGCCGAGGGTCATGAAGCCGGCGCTGACGACATTCACCGCGGCGACGACACGGGCGCGCCGGTCCTCCGGCGCCCAGGCCTGCACGGCCGCGAAGGTGGGAACGACAAGGAAGGCACCGGCGATCGCCAGGCCGGCGAGATCAATGGCGACTCGGATGGTGTTCGGGCCAGAGAAGAAGGCGCTGAGCGTCTGCGCCTGGGCGGAGGCCTGAAGGCCCCACACGCTCCAGGCGAGGTCCAGCCCGAACACGGCCATCAGCGCGGTGCCGACAGGGGCGGGCAACAGCACCATGCGTCCCTGCGACATCCAGGCGGCGATGGCCGAGCCGATGGCGACGGCGACCGCGAAGACCGCCAGATAGGCGGTCACGGCGATCTCGGTGCCGCCGAGCGAATTCTTGACCAGGGTTGGCAGGATGGAAAGGACGATGGCGCCGACCAGCCAGAACCAGGACGCCATCAGCGCCGCCCGCCAGATGCGTTGGTTGGTGCGCAATTCGCTGACCAGACGCCAGGTAGAGCGCAGGACATTCTTGTCGATCACCAGGTTCGGCGCGGCCGCACCGGTCGCCGGGATGTAGCGGCTGACGAGCCAGCAGCCGACGGCAAGCGCCATCATGATCGGTCCGAACACCGCAACGCCGATGCCGTCGGCGGAGACGACGCCGCCGGCGATGGTGCCGCCGAGGATGGCGGCGAAGGTGGCCGACTCGATCCAGGCGTTGGCGCGCGGCAGTTCCTTGCGCTCGAGGTGATCGGGCAGGATGCCGTATTTGATCGGGCCGAACAGCGCCGAAATCACGCCGAACAGGAACAGCGCCGTGAGCAGCACCGGAATGGACGACAGCGCGATGCCGATTACGGCCAGCAAGGCGGCGCCGATCTCGACGAACTTCAGCCTGCGCGCCACGAAAGCCTTGTCGAAGCGGTCGGCGATCTCGCCGCCAAGCGCGGACAAGAGCAGGAAGGGGGCCATGAAAATGGCGCCGGCCAAGGTCACCAATGACGCCGCCTGGTCCGCGGCAAGGGTGAAGAGGATGAGGAACACCAGCGTGTTCTTCAGGAAGTTGTCGTTGAAGGCGGACAGGAACTGCGTCCAGAAGAGAGGCGCAAAGCGCCGCGACATCATCAGATGGGTGTTCATGGCAAGTTCCATTGGGCAAGGCCATCGAGCAATCCGAGATGGATCGGTCAGCGGTTGCTTGCGCGGTTTGAGCCTCGTTTTAAGCGGGAAGCCGGTTAAACTTCGTTACTGCGGTTGATATCCATCATCAGCTTTTCGGTCTTGGCGCCTTGCAGCCTGTTGATGAACCGGCCCGTTTCCTCCGCGTCACGCAGCGTCTTGGTGATGGCGATGGACGTTTTCCAGGCACTCGACTGGTTGGAAACATAGCTGTTGATGGCCATCGATATGATCCTTTCGTTTCAGGGTTAAGCCGGGTCGGCGCTGGCTGGTTTCAGGGCCGGATACAATCAGCAGGCTTCGTCATCCTCTTCGCCGCCCATTTTCCATGAACGATGTTCATAACGCAATATAGCACATTGTGAACGGCGTTCAAAAGAAAAGTGAACAACGTTCAAAGTTTCAAATGAAGGCGACAAGAGGGGGGCTTCGCCTGGTTCGGCGACCGCGACCAATGAGCGGCAGCCGCGAGTATGGCGAGTTCAGCCTCGCCGATGCGGGATGTCACGCCTCGCCGGTCAGCCGTGCCGCAATCAGGCGCGCCGCCGTGACCGCAGCCTCGCCCTGTTTGGCCGCGACCGCATCGTCGACGCGGGATACGGGGGACGCCACCGCCAGCGCGCCGATCGGTTGGCCGTCGGCGCCGAGGATCGCGGCGCCGATGCTGTGCACGCCTTCCTCATAGCCCTGCGAGCTACGCGAATAGCCGCTTGCGGCGGCAAAAGCGATGGCTTTGGCCAGCGTGTCCGGTCCTGTCACCGTATGCGCGGTGAAGGCCTGCAAGGGCTTCTCCAGATAGGCGCTGACCACTTGCAGCCGCGACGCGGCGAGGAAGGCGATGCCGGAGGCCGTGCCGTGCAGTGGCAGGATCTGGCCGACGTCGACATTGACGCGGTTGGCCTTCGCCGACAGTTCGACATGCACGGTGAGCAGCGCGCCAGCGCTGAACTCCGACAGATGCACGGTCTCGCCGGTTTCGAGCGACAGCTCCCGCGCCACCGGCGCCGCCACGCGCACGAAAGGGAAATGCGCGTCGCGGATGCGGGCCAGCCGCGACAGGCCGGCGCCCAGCCGGTAGCGGCGGCTTTGCGGCTCCTGCTCGATCAGCCGATGGTTGGCGAGCGCCATCAGCAAACGCCGGGCTGTCGCCTTGTCGAGGCCGGCCTTGCGGGCGAGGTCGGACAGCCCGATCTCCGGCTCGTCGAGCGTGAACAGCTCCAGCAGCGAGACCGCCTTGCCCACCGTGCTCATGATGCATTCTCCAAGATAGTTCGCATGTGAATTAACTTGACAGCAGCCGAGGTAGCCTGCAGTTTGTCTATAACATGCAAAACGATGGTTCAAATAGTGAACCGACAAGAAAATCATCTTGTGCCCAACTGACGGCACACAAGGGAGGCTTCGCCCCGTGACGGCTGCCAAAAACGCTTTGCATTCAAAGACAACCGGCGACCTGCTCGACCGCGAGCAACAGCGCTTCCTCGAAACCCACCCGCGCTCGGCGGCGGCGTGGGAAGAGGGCAAGAGGCATTTCCTCTATGGCGGTCCCTCGCACTGGATGCGCCGCTGGGCCGGCGGTTTCCCGGTCTATGCGGCGTCGGCCAGCGGCGCCCACATAAGCGACATCGACGGCCACGACTATGTCGACTTCGCCCTTGGCGACACCGGCGGCATGTGCGGCCATGCGCCGGAGGCGGTCACCCGCGCCGCCCTTCGCCAGTTGCGGAACGGCACCACGATGATGCTGCCGACCGAGGACAGCCTCTGGGTCGGCGCAGAGCTTACGCGCCGCTTCGGCCTGCCTTACTGGACGCTCACCACCTCGGCCACCGACGCCAATCGCGGCGCCATCCGCATTGCCCGCATAATCACCGGCCGCGACAAGGTGCTGGTCTTCTCCGGCTGCTATCACGGCGGCGTCGAGGAGGCGCATGTCGAGATCCGCGACGGCCGCGTCGGCCTGCGCAACACGATCCATCCCAACGGCGTCGACCATTCCGCCGTCTCCAGGGTTGTCGAGTTCAACGACGTCGCGGCGCTGGAGGAGGCGCTTTCAGCTGGCGACGTCGCCTGCGTGCTGACCGAGCCGCTGATGACCAATTTCGGCATGATTCCGGTCGCCGACGGGTTTCACCAGGCGCTGCGCGAGATCACCCGCCGCACCGGCACGGTGCTGATCATCGACGAGACCCACACCATCTCCAGCGGGCCGGGCGGCTACACCGCTCAGCACGGGCTGGAGCCGGATATGCTGGTTGCCGGCAAGGCTATTGCCGGCGGCATCCCGGCCGGCGTCTTCGGCGTCTC
>NZ_RZSG01000415.1:0-5318 GCF_003997725.1 Mesorhizobium sp. M4A.F.Ca.ET.050.02.1.1 | reverse complement strand
TGGCCAACGTGTGGATGCACAACGGCTTCCTTCAGGTCGAGGGCCAGAAGATGTCGAAGAGCCTCGGCAATTTCTACTCGATCCATGAGCTGCTGGAGACCGAGACCTTTGGCGGCCGCAAATGGCCGGGCGAAGTGCTGCGGCTGGCGATGCTGATGACGCATTACCGTGAGCCGATCGACTTCTCCGTGCGCAAGCTGGAAGAGGCCGAAAACACCTTGCGCAAATGGAAGCGCGCGGCCGATCTCGCGCCGGCGGCCGGGCAATTGCCGACGGAGGTCGTTGCGGCGCTGTCCGACGATCTCGCCACCTATGCCGCCTTCCAGCAGTTGACGCTGCTTGCCAGCGAGGCCGCGGAAGGCAACGCCGCCGCCGCGTCGCTGAAGGCCGCGCTTGCCTTCCTCGGCTTCGATGTCGGCACGGCCGAGGTGGACGAGGCGGCCATCGCCAAGGCCATCGCCAAACGTCTGGCGCTGATCGCCGAGAAGAACTGGCCTGAGGCCGATCGCATTCGCGACGAGCTTCTGGCGCAAGGCGTGCAGCTGAAAGACGGCAAGGATCCTGTCACCGGCGAGCGTATCACCACCTGGGAGGTGAAGCGGTGAGGGTGGCGCCAAGCACCCCCCTCTGCCCTGCCGGGCATCTCCCCCTCAAGGGGGGAGATTGGCAGCTCCGCCGACGGCGTTCGTCTTGCGAGGTGGGTGATTGGCGAAAGCAGTGGCGACATCTGATCTCCCCCCTTGAGGGGGAGATGTCCGGCAGGACAGAGGGGGGTGCCTCGCGATGACCCATTATCGCGTATCTCCCATCAATCGCGGCAATGCGCGCAAGATGCGCAAGCAGATGACAGATGCCGAACTCAAGCTTTGGAATGCAATACGCGTACACCGACTCATGGGGCTGGCGTTCCGCCGTCAGATGCCGATAGCTGGCTACATCGTCGATTTTGCATGTCCAACCAAAAAGCTGATCGTTGAGCTGGATGGCTCCCAACACGCTTCACATGAAGTTTCCGCATCTGACGCAGCAAGAACAGCCAGGCTTGAAGCGCTCGGCTGGACCATCCTGCGCTTCTGGAACGACGACGTCATCCGCGATATCGACAATGTCTGCCAGCACATCGTGATCGAGGCTGGCCTCGCCGGCGCCGATAGGCCGGCACGCGAACCAGCAAGGGAGGCAGTTTTATGATCGACCATCTCGGCATCACCGTTTCCGATTTCGACGCCTCGAAGGCCTTTTACGACAAGGCGATGGCGCCGCTCGGCGCTTCGCTGCTTTACATGGTGCCCACAGAATACACCGGCGGCGCCAAGGTCGGCGGTTATGGCCGCGACCGGCCGGTGTTCTGGCTGAGCTCGGGCAAGGACAAGCCGAAGGATCACCAGCATGTGGCCTTCACCGCGCGCAGCCGCGCCGAGGTCGATGCCTTCCATGCCGCGGCCCTTGCCGCCGGCGGCAGGGACAATGGCGGACCGGGGCTCCGCCCACATTATCATCCGAACTACTACGGCGCCTTCGTCTTCGATCCCGACGGCAACAATGTAGAGGCGGTCTGCCATGATCCGGAGTGATCAGCCATGAGCCTCGACAACCGGCCAGTCTACACAGGCGGCTGCCAGTGCGGCGCGGTGCGCTTCCGCGTCGAGGGCGCGCTGGGCGATGCCTCGATCTGCCATTGCCGCATGTGCCAGAAGGCGAGCGGCAATTTCTATCTGCCGCTGGTCTCGGTGCGCGGCGCCAAGGTCGAATGGACGCGCGGCGAGCCCAAGCGCTTTCGTTCTTCCAGCGCAGCATGGCGCGGCTTCTGCGCGGAGTGCGGCACACCGCTAACCTTCGAGGCGCCCGACGGCATGGCGCTGGCGATTGCCACCTTCGACGATCCGGCCGGCATCGCGCCCACCATCCAGTGGGGCACCGAGGCGAAGTTGCCTTACGTCGATTCCGTCCCGCAATTGCCGGGTGAGGAGACAATGGCCGACATCGGCTCGGCGCCTTATCTGGCGGAGCTCGTCTCCTATCAGCACCCCGACCACGACACCGACCAATGGCCGCCGGAGGAAAGACCATGACCGATCAAGTTCGAACCGGCGGCTGCCAATGCGGCGCCGTGCGCTTCCGCATCAACGGCAAGCTAGGGCGCCCGTCGATCTGCCATTGCCGCATGTGCCAGAAACAGTTCGGCAATTTCTTCGGAGCGCTGGTGACGGTGCCGAAGGACGGCGTCGAATGGACCCACGAGGAGCCGAGCTATTTCCAGTCCTCGGTCAACATCGATCGCGGCTTCTGCCGCCGCTGCGGCACGCCGCTGACCTATCGCCAGCCCGGCGCGCTGGAGATCGCCATCGGCGCCTTCGACGACCGCTCGGACCTCGCGCCGCTGATCCAGGTCAACTACGCCGTCCGCTTGCCCTGGGTGGAAAAGATATTCGAGGCGCCGGTCCTCGACGACCCCGACTTCTATCGACGGCAGGAGCAGATCATCTCCTTCCAGCATCCCGATCACGAGACGGCCAACTGGCCGCAGCAGGGCTTGAAACTATGACAGTCATGAGTGGTGGCTTGCGTACGCTCTATCCCGAGATCGAGCCGTTCGAGACCGGTATGCTCGATGTCGGCGACGGTCATAGGGTCTATTGGGAGCGCTCCGGCACCAGGGACGCCAAGCCCGCCGTGTTCCTGCACGGCGGTCCGGGGGGCACCATCTCGCCGAAACACCGGCGGCTGTTCGATCCGAAGCTCTACGACGTCATCCTGTTCGACCAGCGCGGCTGCGGGAAGTCGACGCCCAACGCTTCGCTCGAGGCCAACACCACCTGGCATCTGGTCGCCGACATCGAGCGGCTGCGCGAGATGGCGGGCTTCGACAAATGGCTGGTCTTCGGCGGCTCCTGGGGCTCGACCCTGGCGCTCGCCTATGCCGAAACGCATCCTGAGCGGGTGAGCGAACTCGTCGTGCGCGGCATCTACACGCTGACCCGCGCCGAGCTCGAATGGTACTATCAGTTCGGCGTCTCCGAGATGTTCCCCGACAAGTGGGAGCGCTTCCTGGCGCCGATCCCGGAAGCGGAGCGCGACGACATGATGGCCGCCTACCGCAAGCGGCTGGTGGGCAGCGACCGCAAGGCACAGGTCGAGGCAGCCCTCGCCTGGAGCCTGTGGGAGGGCGAGACGATCACGCTCTTGCCGGAGCCTGAAACCAGCGGCAAGTTCGGCGAGGACGACTTTGCCGTCGCCTTCGCCCGCATCGAGAATCACTATTTCGTCCATGCCGGCTGGCTCGAGGAGGGGCAGTTGCTGCGCGACGCTTGGAAGCTGAAGGACATCCCTGGCACCATCGTTCACGGCCGTTACGACATGCCGTGCCCGGCGCGCTACGCCTGGGCGCTGCACAAGGCCTGGCCGAAGGCGGATTTCCACCTCATCGAGGGCGCCGGCCATGCCTATTCGGAACCAGGGATCCTGGACCGGCTGATCCGGGCGACAGATGGGTTTGCGGGGAAAAAATGACAGCCCGCAGCACCCCCCTCTGTCCTGCCGGACATCTCCCCCTCAAGGGGGGAGATTGGCCTTCGTCGCGGCTTTCGCAAATTTTCAACGCTGCAGGTTGTGGCGCGGCATTCGAACTGCTGATCTCCCCCCTTGAGGGGGAGATGCCCGGCAGGGCAGAGGGGGGTGTTCAAGCGCCCACAGAACGATGACAAAGCAACGCCTCTACCTCTTCGACACCACCCTTCGCGACGGCCAGCAGACGCCGGGTATCGACTTTTCCGTCGAGGACAAGATCGCCATCGCCAAATTGCTGGACGAGTTCGGCATCGACTATGTCGAGGGCGGCTATCCCGGCGCCAACCCGACCGACACCGCCTTCTTCCAGGAGAACCGCACGGCCAAGGCAAAATTCGTCGCTTTCGGCATGACCAAGCGGGCAGGTGTCTCGGCCTCCAACGATCCGGGGCTGGCGGCGCTCGTGCAGTCGAAGTCGGACGCCATCTGCTTCGTCGCCAAGAGCTGGGACTATCATGTGCGCGTCGCGCTCGCCTGCACCAACGAGGAAAACCTCGACTCGATCAAGGTCTCGGTCGAGACGGCGGTCGCCGCCGGCAAGGAAGCCATGGTCGACTGCGAGCATTTCTTCGACGGCTTCAAGGCCAATCCGTCTTACGCCCTGGCCTGCGCGAGAACCGCCTACGATGCCGGCGCGTGCTGGGTGGTGCTGTGCGACACCAATGGCGGCACGCAGCCGTCGGAAGTGCGCGCCATTGTCGAGACGGTGATCGCCGGCGGCATTCCGGGCGACCATCTCGGCATCCACGCCCACGACGACACGGGGCAGGCGGTGGCCAATTCGCTGGCCGCCGTCGAGGCCGGCGTGCGCCAGATCCAGGGCACGCTGAACGGCATCGGCGAGCGCTGCGGCAACGCCAACCTGATCTCCATCATCCCGACGCTGGCGCTGAAGCCGGCCTTCGCCGATCGTTTCGAGACCGGCATTTCGACTGAAGCGCTGACCGGCATTTCGAGGCTCTCGCGGGCCTTCGACGAATTGCTCAACCGCGCCCCGGAAGCGCAGGCGCCCTATGTCGGCGCCTCCGCCTTCGCCACCAAGGCCGGCATTCATGCCTCGGCGCTCGCCAAGGAGCCGGCGACTTACGAGCACGTGCCCCCGGAAGCCGTCGGCAACCGCCGCCGCGTCATGGTCTCCGACCAGGGCGGCAAGGCCAATTTCCTCGCCGAGCTGAAGCGGCGCGGCATCGACGTGCCGAAGGATGACCATCGGCTCGATGCGCTGATCGCCGTTGTCAAGGAGCGCGAGGCGGAGGGCTATGCCTATGAGGGCGCCGACGCCTCCTTCGAGCTGCTCGCTCGCAAGATGCTGCACGGCCTGCCGGAGTTCTTCAATGTCACCTCCTTCCGCTGCATGGTCGAGCGTCGCTTCGACGCCAACGGCCAGTTGAAGACGGTGTCGGAGGCGATCGTCAAGGTGATGGTCGATGGCGAGGAGAAGATGTCGGTCGCCGAGGGCCATGGCCCGGTCAATGCGCTCGACATCGCGCTCAGGAAGGACCTCGGCAAGTACCAGAACGAGATCGGCGACCTCGAGCTTGCCGACTTCAAGGTGCGTATCCTCAATGGCGGCACCGAAGCGATCACGCGCGTGCTGATCGAATCGCACGATTCCAGCGGCGCCCGCTGGTGGACGGTCGGCGTGTCGGAAAACATCATCGACGCCTCCTTCCAGGCGCTGATGGATTCGATCATCTACAAGCTGATGAAGAACCGCGACATGGCGGGGCTGGGGGCGGCGGGGGAGGCGC
>NZ_RZSG01000414.1:0-5342 GCF_003997725.1 Mesorhizobium sp. M4A.F.Ca.ET.050.02.1.1 | reverse complement strand
TGTGGACAGTGCTGACCGCTTCCGCGCCGGTGGTGCTGGTGGCAATGGCGGTCGGCATCGGCATCGCGCTGATCCAGGCGCTGACCCAGATCCAGGAAATCACCCTGACCTTCGTGCCGAAGATCGTCGCCATCATGCTGGTGGTGGCACTGACCGGCCCGTTCATCGGCGGCCAGATATCGGCCTTCACCAACGTCATCTTCGAGCGTATCGAGCACGGCTTCTGAGGCGGGAGGCGGAGTGCCTACTCCTTGCGCTCACCGGACGGCTTGCGGGCAGCCCTGTTGCGGCTAGATTGTGAATTGCGCGGCGTGGGCGCCACTGGTCTCAGGCGGTCTTCGAAAATCATGGGGCAGACTAAACCGGCCGGCAGGCCATGTGCGGAATAGCCGGCGTCTGGCGAAAGCGCGACCCGATCGGCGCCGGCGACCTGTCGGACATCGCCCGCATGATGCAGGCGCTGGCGCATCGCGGACCGGACGACCACGACAGCTGGAGCAGCAGCCGGCTCGCCCTGGGGCACCGCCGGCTTGCTATCATCGATCCCTCGCCCGCCGCCCGCGAGCCGATGCTGACCGCATGCGGCGAGGGCGTGCTCGCCTACAATGGCGAGGTCTACAACTACCGCTCGCTGCGCCAGACGCTCGAGACGGAAGGCTGCGTTTTCCGCAGCGTCTCCGACACCGAAGTGGTTCTGCAGGCCCTGCATCATTGGGGTCCTGAAAAGGCCGTGCCGTTGTTCGACGGCATGTTTTCCTTTGCCTACTTCGACGCGCGCGACAACGCCCTGTGGCTCGCCCGCGACCGCCTCGGCATCAAGCCGATGGCGGTGGCCGAGACGGCCGAGCGGATCCTGTTCGCTTCCGAGGACAAGGCGATCCTCGCCAGCGACGGTTTTGCCCGCCGCATCGATGCGCGCGAGATCACCTTGCGGCTCGCCTGGCAGCACCGCGATTCGAGCCACAGCCTGTTCGACGGCATCGAACGGCTGCCACCGGCCGGCCTCTGGAAGATCACCGAAGCGGGCATCGAGAAGCGCTGCTTCTGGCACGTCCTCGACGTGCTGGAGGCGGCGCGCATCATCGGCGACCGGACCTCCGACGACGAGCATATGGCGCGGCTCGAAGCGCTGATCGAGGACAGCGTCGATATCCACTGCATCGCCGACGCCAGCATCGCCACGGCCTGTAGCAGCGGCGTCGATTCCGGTCTGATTACGGCGCTGTCGAAGCGCTTCAGGCCGGAGATTCACGGCTATGTCGTCGATCCCCGGCTTGGCCGCAGCGAGGCGGAAAACGCCGAACGGACCGGCCGTCGCGCCGGCGTCCCCCTGCGCCGGGTGCCGGTCGACAGGAACCGGTTCCTCGAGCTCTGGCCGAAAGCGGTCTGGCATCTTGAGAGCGACGGCTGGCACGCAAGCCATGTCGGGCTTCTGGCGCTTGCCGAGCAATGCCGGACCGACGGCGTCAAGGTGCTGCTTACCGGCGAAGGCGCCGACGAGCTTTTCGGCGGCTACAAATGGCAGGCCGAAAGCATGCGGCCCTGGCGCGCATGGTCATGGCCGGGACGGCTGTTCCGCTCGCGGCGCTGGCTCGCTCGCAAATTCGGGCGCATGCGCCACGCGCCCTTCAAGACATCGACCGGTAATAGCTCCGCCTCGGAGCGCAATCTCGTGCTCAGGGCGCTGTCGCCGGAACTCAACTTCCTCCAGACCAGGATATTCGACCGGCTTGAGCCAGTGACGCCGCTCGGCGATCGCGCCTTCCTCGGAGCTTGCCTCTACGATCTCTATTCGCATCTGCAGGACTTGCTCAACCGACACGACAGGCTGAGCATGGCTGCCTCGGTGGAACTCAGGGTTCCCTTCCTCGAAAACCGGCTGATCGATTTCGCGATCCATTTGCCGAGGCGTCAGAAATTGCGCGGCAGGACCGGCAAGTGGCTTTTGAAGAAGGTCGCCGAAAAGCACCTGCCGCGCGAGAATGTCTACGCGCCGAAGAAAGGTTTCGAGATCTCGTCGGGCTTCACCCAGGGTAGCCAGGGCCTGCTGCGCGGCGGCTATCTGCGCGATGCCTTGAAATGGCCGGCCGCCGCCGTCGAAGACCTTGTCGACCTGGCAAAGCGCGACGAGGCCTCGAGGCTGCGCCTCGTCGGCATGGAACTGTTCCTGCGCCTCAATGCCGGCGGCGATACGGCGGACAGCCTGACCCAGGCGCTGCATGCGGCCGCCGCGGATGCGCGCGCGCATTGAGCAGCGGTTGGTCCAAGGCGGCCAGACCATTGGCTTAGCCGCGCCAGGACGTATTTTTGCCTCGCTATCCTGTTGTTGGAGCATAATCTTTTTCAGGCAAGGGTCCGCCCCCGCGTCGCCATGCTCCATCTCCGGAGATGGACATCCGCGTCGGCTGGGCCAACGACATGTGAAGCGGGACAGCACGGATGATCGATGACGAGCCGGACAGCGAACGCGTCTCGGCGCTGGCGCCGTTCCGGCACGGCATCTTCCGCGCCGTCTGGTCGGCCAGCCTTGTTTCGAACTTCGGCGGCCTCATCCAGGGCGTCGGCGCCGCATGGATGATGACCACGATCGCCACCTCCTCCTACCAGGTGGCGCTGGTCCAGGCCTCGACCACCTTGCCGATCATGCTGTTCGCGCTCATTGCCGGTGCCATCGCCGACAGCTTCAACCGGCGCAAGGTGATGCTGGTGGCGCAGTCGTTCATGCTGGTCGTCTCGGCGCTGCTCACCGTGTTCACCTGGTTCGGCTGGATGACGCCTTGGACGCTGCTTGCCTTTACCTTCCTGATCGACAGCGGTACGGCGCTCAACAGCCCGTCATGGCAGGCCTCGGTGGGCGACATGGTGCCCCGCGCCAAGGTGCCGGCGGCGATCGCGCTCAACTCGATGGGCTTCAACATCACACGCAGCGTTGGCCCGGCGATTGGCGGCGTCATCGTTGCCGCCGCGGGTGCAGCCGCCGCCTTTGCCGCCAATGCCGTCAGCTATATCGGACTGATCGTCGTGCTGTTCCGCTGGAAGCCGGAAGTACCCGCGCCGACGTTGCCGCGCGAGGCGCTCGGCGCGGCGATGGGCGCGGGGCTGCGCTACGTCGCGATGTCGCCCAATATCGGCAAGGTGCTGGCGAGAGGCTCGGCCTTCGGCTTCAGCGCCGGCGCCGTGCTGGCGCTCCTGCCGCTGGTGGCGCGCGACGTCGTCAAGGGCGATGCCTTGACCTATGGCATCATGCTCGGCGCTTTCGGCATCGGCGCGGTCGGCGGCGCGCTGATCAGCGTGCGGCTGAGGCAGTTGCTCTCCAGCGAAACGATGGTGCGCGCCGCCTTTGCCGGCTTTGCGCTCTGCGCCTTCAACGCTGCCGTCAGCCACAATGCCTGGCAGACGTCGGCCGGCCTGCTTGTCGGCGGTGCCTGCTGGGTGATCGCGCTCTCGCATTTCAACGTAACGGTGCAGATGTCGACGCCGCGCTGGGTGGTGGGCCGTGTGCTGTCGATTTACCAGACGGCGACCTTCGGCGGCATTGCCCTGGGCAGCTGGATCTGGGGCGTCGTCGCCGACGCCCATGGCGCCGAGGCTGCGTTGATGGCGGCCGCCATCGCCATGCTGGCGGGTGGCGCGATTGGCTTCTTCCTGCCTTTGCCGAAGCAGACCGTCCTCAACCTCGATCCACTCAACAGGTTCAAGGAGCCGATGCTGGCGCTCGACTTGAAGCCGCGCAGCGGCCCGATCGCCATTATGATCGAATACGTCATCCGCGCGGAGGACGAGCCGGAATTCCTCGCCACCATGGCCGAACGCGGGCGCATCCGCCGCCGCGACGGCGCCCGCAACTGGACGCTTGCCCGCGATCTTGAAAATCCAGGCATCTGGATCGAGCACTACCACACGCCGACCTGGGTCGAGTACATCCGTCACAACAGGCGTGCCACCCATGCCGACGCCGTGGTCGGCGAGCGCATCCGCGCGCTTCACAGTGGCGAGGAGCCGCCGCGCGTACGCCGCATGATCGAGCGCCCGACTACTGCCGGCACGACCCTTGTCTCACCCAAGGGGCCGATCGATCACTAACCTGCGTCTTTCGGCTCGGAAGATCGACCTCGCCATTCAGCCGGCGCTCTGGATCATGTAGAGCTTGCGCGTCGTCTCGTGGATCAGCCATTCGCCCTTCCACCCTTGCGGCAGGACGAGCAGGTCTCCCGGTCCGAGTTCGCGCATTTTGCCGTCGGCACGGCTCACTTCAGCGCGGCCGGAAATGATATGGCAGATCTCCGACGAGCCGGAACGATCGGCGGTGAAGCGGCCGGGCGTGCACTCCCAGATGCCGATATCGATGGTCCCGTCAGGCGACCGGAAGAGCGAGCGCACCGCCTCGACCTGACCTCCCTCAATGGAGGTCGGCTTGGGTGAGAACGCCCCGATATCGGCCGTGGCGAGGTCGTGGAAGGTCGAAAGGTCGATCAAGTTGGGCTCCATGGGTCAAAGCGATTCCAGGAAAAGCGAGCAGCTGTTTCCTGTCCGGAATTGCGAAACGCTCTAGTGGCCGGTGATGGCGTCGGCCAGGGCGGCAAGCTTCGAGGTGTGCGAAAGCCCGGCGGCCTCACGGCGATCGGCGAGATGGTAGAGCTGGTACATCGAGTGCACGCCGAGCCAGCGGAAGGGCTCCGGCTCCCAGCGCCGCACCTTGCGGTTGACCCAAGGCAGGCGCGTAAGCTCCGTGTCCTGGCCAAGGATCAGGTCGGCGAGCGTGCGCCCCGAAAGATTGGAGCTCGAGACACCCAGCCCGACATAGCCGCCGGCCCAGCCGATGCGGGTCGCCGGATCGAGGCCAACCGTCGTGCACCAGTCGCGCGGCACGCCGAGCACGCCGCACCAGGTATGCTCGATGCGGCAGCCCGCCGTCTGCGGCAGCAGCGTCGTCAGGATCTGATGCAACTGGTCGATCGTCGCCTGCTGCGTCTGGCCGTTGACGTCGGTGCGCGAGCCGTAGCGATAGGGCACGCCGCGCCCGCCCATGGTGATGCGCCCCTCGCGCGTGCGCTGGGCGTAGCAATAGGCGTGGGCGGCACTGCCGAGAAGCTCATGCCCTTCCCAGCCGATCGCGCGCCACAGCTCCTGCGATAGCGGCTCGGTCACGATCTGCGCGCTATTGAGGGCCAGCCAGGTCCGCTCCTCGCCGGGGATGCCTGCGGTGAAACCCTCGGTCGCGCGGATGATGGTTTCCGCGCGCACCGTGCCGCGGTTGGTCGTCACGTTGCCTTTGGCGATGGCGGTCACCGTCGTCTGTTCGTAGATCGGCACGCCCAGCCGCTCGACGGCGGCGGCAAGCC
>NZ_RZSG01000413.1:0-5358 GCF_003997725.1 Mesorhizobium sp. M4A.F.Ca.ET.050.02.1.1 | reverse complement strand
GGTTCGGACGACAGTGACATGAGGACCGAGGATCTCATCAAGGCGCTCGACGCCGATGTCCGCGGCAAGGCGATGCCGCTCGGCTCCGCCTGGTGGATGGCCATCGCGGCGGCGGGGGCAATCGCGGCGGCGGTGTTCTGGCTAACCATCGGTCCGCGTCCCGATCTCATGTCGGCCATGCACACCATGCGGTTCCTGTCCAAATTCGTCTTCACCATCGCGCTCGCCGTCAGCGCCTTCGTGTTGATCCGGGCCCTGTCGAGCCCCGGTGCGCCGACCTCCCGGGCGATGGCGTGGATGGCCGTCGCGCCCGTGTTGGTGGCCGTGGCGGTGATCCTCGAACTTTTCGTGGTGCCCCGGGTCGAATGGGGCACGCGGCTGGTCGGCTCCAACATGATGATCTGCATGACCTTCATCCCGCTGATCGGCCTCGGGCCGCTCGCCGTCTTCCTGAGGATGCTGCGCCATGGCGCTCCGACGCGGCCGGTGCTGGCGGGCGCGGTCGCCGGCCTGCTCGCCGGCGGAGTATCGGCGACCTTCTATGCCGTGCACTGCTTCGACGACTCTCCGCTTTTCGTCGCCACCTGGTACACGATCGCGGTTATCATCCTCACCGGCCTCGGAGCGCTCGGCGGGCGGTTCTTCGTACGCTGGTAGCGCCGCGCACACCGATCCTTAATCATGCCGGCAATTGTTTGCCGGTTAGCATCGTCGCTTGCGTCCCCGATGCAACCTTTCCTTAAAATCGATCCGCCAGGGTTGCATCGGCGTGCGATTGCGCATTGGGGTGGAACACTTTGTGACGTGGTGGAATTGGAAAGGCCCGCGGGCCGGCAGATACGCAGCGCTGATCCTGATGGCGGTCGGCCTTGTCGCCGCCGCGGCCTCGATCCTGTCGTCGCGCCTTGATCTCGGCGCCGAGACCCTCAAGCTCAGCCTGCAGGTGTCAGACGCCATGATCGCGGCGTCCCTGTTCCTCGCCGCCTTCTTCATCCGCCAGATCGTCGACGACCGCCGCCAGATCGCCGAAAGCGAGCAGCGCTTCCGCCGCGCCATGGAGGACTCGGCAATCGGCGTCGCCATCGTCGGGCTCGATGGCCGCATCGTGCAGACCAACCCGGCCTTCGCCGCCATGCTCGATTACAGTCGCGAGGAGATCGAGGCGAAAACCTTTTTCCAGATCACACATCCCGACGACCTGCAGATCGGCCGGGACACGATGGTGAGCCTGAAGGAAGGCAAGATCGATTCCTTCCATTTCGAGAAGCGATATCTCAGGAAGGATGGGACGCCGGTCTGGGCGCAGCTTGCCGGGTCGGTGATCCGCGACGAGGAGAGCGGCCGGCCGCTCTATCTGGTGTCGCAGATCGAGGACATCGACGCCCGCAAGAAGTCCGAGGCGCGCATCGCGGAGGCCGAAACGCGCTGGAATTTCGCGCTGGCCAGCGCCGGCCAGGGCGTCTGGGATTTCAATCTGCGCAAGGGCGGCACCACCTATTCCGCCACCTGGGTGAAGATGCTGGGCTATGCCGATGGCGAGCTGGACGGCGACCCCGATCGCTGGCTGGCGATGATCCATCCGGACGACCGAGCGATTGTCGACGAGGCCGATCGCGCCCATCTCGCCGGCGAGACGCCGTTCTTCGAGGCCGAGTACCGCATGCGCCACAAGTATGGCCATTGGATCTGGATCCTCGACCGCGGCAAGGCTCTCGAGCGTGACGGCGATGGGCGGCTGACCCGGGCCATTGGCAGCCTTACCGATATCACCCAGCGCAAGGAGGCCGAAGCGCGGCTCATCGTCTCGGCGGCGATGCTGGCCGACGAAAAGGAACGGCTGAGGGTGACGCTGCAGTCGATCGGCGACGCCGTCATCTGCACGGATGCCGCCAACCGCGTCACCTTCATGAATCCCATCGCCGAAAAGCTGACCGGCGTCGCGGCGGGCGACGGTCTCGGCAAGACGCTCGGTCATGTCTACTGGGCCGTCGACGAGGAAACGGGACAGCGGATCGGCGTGGCGCGACCCCCGGCCGGCAGCCCTGGCCCGGCGGACCACAACAGCCGCGCGGTGCTGATCCGGCGCGACGACACTCGCTGCAGCATCCGGCAGGTCGTGTCGCCGATCATCAACGAGCGAGCCGAGTTCTGCGGGCTGGTCATCGTGTTCCAGGATTTCACCGATGCGCGCGCCCTGCAGCGCCAACTCGCCCATGCTGCCGCGCATGACGCACTCACCGGCCTTGCCAACCGGTCGAGTTTCATCCACGCCATGGAGGACCTTGCCGATCAAAGCGGCAAGACCGGGGCGACGGCGTCCGCCGGAGACGGCGAGCATCAGTTCATGTTCATCGACCTCGACCATTTCAAGCAGGTCAACGACACGGGCGGCCACGCCGCCGGCGATGCCCTGCTGAAGCAAGTCGCCAATGCCATCCGTGGCGTGCTCGGCCCGGGAGACCTTGTCGCCCGCCTCGGCGGCGACGAATTCGCGGTCATCCTGAAATCGGGCTCCGCGGCTGGCGCCAGAATCGCGGCGTGTTCCATCATCGACGCGATCCGCGGCCTGAATTTCACCTGGGACGGCCGGGCGCATTCGATCGGCGCCAGCATCGGGCTGGCCCCGATCCGCGCCGGCTGCGGCGAGGTTGACGAGATCATCGCACGGGCCGACGCGGCCTGCTATGCGGCCAAGGCGGCCGGACGAGGCTGTGTTTCCACGGCGCCGGACGAGGACGCCGAAGGCGAACAGGCGCAAGCGGCCAAGCCGCTGGCGGCGGCGTCCTGAAAGCCGGGATCAGCGCGTCGGAACCGGATGCTCGCCGCGGTAGTCGTAGAAGCCGCGGCCGGTCTTGCGGCCAAGCCAGCCGGCCTCGACATATTTCACCAGCAGTGGGCAAGGGCGGTATTTCGAATCCGACAGGCCCTCATGCAGCACCTGCATGATCGACAGGCACGTATCCAGGCCGATGAAGTCCGCCAGCTGCAGCGGTCCCATCGGGTGGTTGGCGCCGAGCTTCATGGCGGTGTCGATCGCATCGACCGTGCCGACGCCCTCATAGAGCGTGTAGATTGCCTCGTTGATCATCGGCAACAGGATGCGATTGACGATGAAGGCGGGGAAATCCTCGGAGACGGTGATCGTCTTGTCGAGGTGCCTCACATAGGTCTTGGCGGCCTCGAAGGTTTGGTCCTCGGTGGCGATGCCGCGCACCAGCTCGACCAGCTTCATCACCGGAACCGGGTTCATGAAATGTATGCCGATGAACCGCTCTGGCCGATCGGTCTGCGCCGCAAGCCGTGTGATCGAGATCGACGAGGTGTTGGTTGCCAGGATCGCCTCGGGGTTTAACTGCGGGCAGAGCTGGGCATAAATCTTGCGCTTGACCGTCTCGTCCTCGGTGGCCGCCTCGATCACCAGATCGGCGCCGGCGAGATCGGCCATCGCGGACGCAGCCGAAATGCGTCCCATCGCCTCGTTGCGGGCCTTCTCCTCCAGTTTGCCGGAGCCCACCTGGCGCGCCATGTTGCCGCTGATCGTGGCGATGCCCTTCTCGATGCGCTCGGGCGAAATGTCGTAGATGAGCACCTTGTAGCCGGAAAGCGCAGAGACATGGGCGATGCCGCCGCCCATCTGGCCCGCGCCCACGATGCCGATCGTCTCGATCTTGCTCATTACACCGATCCCGTCGAAAAGGCCTTGGTGGCCGCTTTTTGTGCGGTGCAAACTAAAAGGGCGGGGCGACTTCGTCTACCCCGCCCTTCACAATTTAATACGCTTCGGCAGAGAGCGTCAAAGCGCCTTTTGCAGTTCCGGCAGGATGACGAAGAGATCGCCGACGAGGCCGTAGTCGGCGACCTGGAAGATCGGCGCCTCCTCGTCCTTGTTGATGGCGACGATGACTTTGGAATCCTTCATGCCGGCGAGGTGCTGGATGGCACCGGAAATACCGACGGCGATGTAGAGATCAGGGGCGACCACCTTGCCGGTCTGGCCGACCTGCCAGTCGTTCGGCGCATAGCCGGCATCGACCGCGGCGCGTGAAGCGCCGACGGCGGCGCCGAGCTTGTCGGCGACGGGCAGGATGACCTCCTGGAACTTCTCCGAGGAGCCGAGCGCGCGGCCGCCGGAAATGATGATCTTGGCCGAGGTCAGCTCCGGACGGTCGGTCTCGGAGAGCTTGTTCTCGACGAAGGAGGAGAGACCGGGATTAGCCGCGGCGCTAACCGTCTCGACGGCGGCCGAGCCGCCCTCGGGTGCTCCTTGGAAGGAAGCGGTGCGCACCGTGATCACCTTCTTGGCGTCGGTAGCCTGCACGGTCTGGATGGCGTTGCCGGCATAGATCGGACGCTTGAAGGTGTCGGGCGAGACCACCTCGATGATCTCGGACACCTGCGCGACGTCGAGCAGGGCAGCCACGCGAGGCGCGACGTTCTTGCCCGTCGAGGTGGCCGGAGCGATAATGGTATCGTAGGCGCCAGCCAGCGACACAACCAGTGCCGCGGTCGGCTCGGCGAGGCGCTCAGCAAGCTCGTCGGCCTCGGCGAGCAGCACCTTGTTCACGCCCTTCAGCTTCGAAGCGGCGTCCGCCGCGCCCTTGGCGCCCTTGCCGGCCACCAGCACATGCACGTCCGAACCGATCTGAAGCGCCGCCGACAGCGCCTTGGCGGTCTGGTCGGAAAGGGTTGCGTTGTCGTGTTCGGCGATGAGGAGAATAGCCATTTTCGTGTTCCTTTCCCGATCGCTTACAGCACGCCGGCTTCGTTCTTGAGCTTCTCGACCAGCTCGGCGACGCTCTTGACCTTTACGCCCGCCTTGCGGCCGCCCGGCTCCTCGGTCTTGATCACCTTGAGGCGCGGCTTGACGTCGGCGCCGTAGTCGGCTGGGCTTTTCTCGTCCAGCGGCTTCTTCTTGGCCTTCATGATGTTGGGCAGCGAGGCGTAGCGCGGCTGGTTGAGGCGAAGGTCGGCTGTGACGATCGCCGGCATCTTCAGCTCCACCGTCTGCAGGCCGCCATCGACCTCGCGCGTCACCTTGGCATGATCGCCGGCGAGTTCCACCTTGGAGGCGAAGGTGCCCTGAGCCCAGCCCAGCAGCGCCGCCAGCATCTGGCCGGTCTGGTTGCTGTCATCGTCGATCGCCTGCTTGCCGAGGATGACAAGGCCGGGCTGCTCGGCCTCGACCACGCCCTTCAGCACCTTGGCGACGCCGAGCGGCTCGGTCTGCTCGTCGGTCTTGACCAGGATAGCGCGGTCGGCACCCATGGCGAGCGCGGTGCGCAGCGTTTCCTGCGCCTGCTGCGGGCCGATCGAGACGACGATGATCTCTTCCGCCTTGCCGGCTTCCTTCAGCCGGAT
>NZ_RZSG01000412.1:0-5361 GCF_003997725.1 Mesorhizobium sp. M4A.F.Ca.ET.050.02.1.1 | reverse complement strand
CGGCAACGTTGGTGCCGGGCTTCAGCGGCAGGTGATAGTCCGCTTCGATATGCGCCGACTTGACCATCTCGGTGCGGCGCGGATCGAGCACGATCAGCTTGGCGCCCTGGCGCAGCCGCTTCTTCAGCCGCGAGGCGAACACCGGATGGGCGGAAACCGGATTGGCCCCGATGATGACGGCGACGTCGGTGAATTCGACCGAGTCGAAATCCTGCGTGCCGGCCGAGGTGCCGTAGGTCTGGCCGAGCCCGTAGCCGGTCGGCGAATGGCAGACGCGGGCGCAGGTGTCGACATTGTTGTTGCGGAAGCCCTGGCGCACCAGTTTTTGGACGAGGTAGGTCTCTTCGTTGGTGCAGCGCGAGGAAGTGATGCCGCCGATCGCGGTTCGTCCGTACTGGTACTGGATACGGCGGAATTCCTTGGCCGTATGGGCGATCGCCTCTTCCCAGCTCACCTCGCGCCAGGGATCCGAGATCTTTTCGCGGATCATCGGCGACAGGATGCGGTCCTTGTGGGTGGCGTAGCCATAGGCGAAACGGCCCTTCACGCAGGAGTGTCCGTGGTTCGCCTTGCCATCCTTGTAGGGCAGCATGCGGATCACCTCGTCGCCCTTCACCTCGGCCTTGAACGAGCAGCCGACGCCGCAATAGGCGCAAGTGGTGACGGCCGAGCGCTCCGGCATGCCCTTCTCGAGCACGGTCTTCTCGCGCAGCGCATCGGTCGGGCAGGCCTGCACGCAGGCGCCGCAGGACACGCATTCGGAGGTGATGAAATCCTCGCTCATGCCGGCGACCATGCGCGATTCGAAACCGCGGCCCTCGATGGTCAGCGCGAAGGTGCCCTGCACTTCCTCGCAGGCGCGCACGCAGCGCGAGCAGACGATGCACTGCGCCGGATCGTAGGTGAAATACGGGTTGGATTCGTCGCGGGCGATATAGTCTACGGCCAGCGAGCCGTGGCCGGGCGCGATGCCGCCTTCTTCCTTGACGTGGTTGCGGCCTTCGACGCCGTAGCGGTTCTCGGAGAGGCCGACCGACTTCGCCACCACGTCGAACTCGCTGGCGCCGGTGCCGGCCTGCTCGTTCCAGCCGGTGGGATGGTCGGAGACGTAGAGCTCCATGACGCCGCGGCGGATGGCGTCGAGCCGCTCCGACTGCGTGCGCACCACCATGCCTTCACCGACCGGCGTCGTGCAGGAGGCCGGCGTGCCGCCGCGCCCTTCGATCTCGACCAGGCAGACGCGGCAGGAGCCGAACGAATCCAGCATGTCGGTGGCGCAGAGCTTAGGGATCTCGACCCCGCCCTCCATCGCCGCGCGCATGATCGAGGTGCCTTCCGGCACGCTGATGCTGCGGCCGTCGACGGTCAGCGTGATCCGCTTCTCAGCCTTCGATTCCGGGGTCCCGTAGTCGATCTCTTCGATGAGCGATGGGAAGTCGGCCTTGATGTTCATCTGCCAGCTCCTATTCAGCCGCCACGCGCGTAGGCGCCGGCTTGAAATCCTCGGGGAAATGCGTGATCGAGCTCATCACCGGGTAGGGCGTGAAGCCGCCCAGCGCGCACAGCGATCCGAACTTCATCGTGTTGCAGAGGTCGGTGACCAGTGCGAGGTTCTTCTCCGCCTCGATGCCGGAGGCGACCTTGTCGAGAACCTCCACTCCGCGCGTCGATCCGATGCGGCACGGCGTACACTTGCCGCAGCTCTCGATGGCGCAGAACTCCATGGCGAATTGCGCCTGCTTCAGCATGTCGGCGGTGTCGTCGAACACGGTGAGGCCGGCATGGCCGATCAGCCCGTCCTTGGCGGCGAAGGCCTCATAGTCGAACGGCGTGTCGAACAGCGCGCGCGGGAAATAGGCGCCAAGCGGACCGCCGACCTGCACCGCCTTCACCGGACGCCCGGAAGCCGTGCCGCCGCCGATCTCGTCGACGATCTCGCCCAGCGTCAGGCCGAAGGCCGTCTCGAACAGGCCGCCATGCTTGACGTTGCCGGCAATCTGGATCGGGATCGTGCCGCGCGAGCGGCCCATGCCGAAATCCTTGTAGAAGGCGGCACCCTTGTCCATGATGATCGGCACCGAGGCTAGGCTGATCACGTTGTTGATCACTGTCGGCTTGCCGAACAGGCCCTGGATGGCCGGCAGCGGCGGCTTGGCGCGCACCACGCCGCGCTTGCCTTCGAGGCTGTTCAGAAGCGAGGTCTCCTCGCCGCAGACATAGGCGCCGGCGCCGACGCGGATTTCCATGTCGAAGGCGTTGGGCGAGCCCAGCACATTGACGCCGAGCACGCCGTGCTTGCGGGCAATCTCGACAGCCTTGTTCATCGTCGCCACCGCATGCGGATATTCCGAGCGGATGTAGACAAAGCCCTTGGTCGCGCCGGTGGCGATGCCGGCGATCGCCATGCCCTCGATCAGCACGAAGGGATCGCCCTCCATGATCATGCGGTCGGCGAAGGTGGCGCTGTCGCCCTCGTCGGCATTGCAGACGATGTATTTGCGCTCGGATGCCGTATCCAGCACCGTCTTCCACTTGATGCCGGTCGGGAAACCGGCGCCGCCGCGGCCGCGCAGGCCGGATTCGGTGACCTGCTTGACGATGTCGGCCGGCGCCATGGCGACCGCGTTCTGCAGGCCCTTCAGCCCGCCATGCGCCTTGTAATTGTCGAGCGACAGCGGGTCGATGACGCCGCAGCGCGCGAAAGTCAGCCGCGTCTGCTTGGCCAGGAACGGGATCTTGTCCGGCGCGCCCAACCAGCGCTTGTGGGGCGCGCCCTTGAGGAAGCCGCTGTCGAACAGGCTCTTGACGTCGGAAGGCTTGACTGGCCCGTAGGCGACGCGACCCTCGGCGGTCGCAACCTCGACCATAGGTTCCAGGAAATAGGCGCCGCGCGAACCGTTGCGCACGATCTTGGCCTCTACGCCGCGTTCGGCCAATTCCTTCTCGATCGCCTTGGCGACCTTCTCGGCGCCGAGCGCCAGCGCGCCGGAATCGGCGGGAACGTAGATGCGGGGGATCATGAGCGCACCTCCGCGACGATCTCTTCGATCTTCTCGTCATCGAGCCGCCCGATCACCTCGCCGTCCAGCATCGCCGACGGCGAACAGGCGCAAAGCCCGAGGCAATAGACCGGCTCCAGTGTAACCGATCCGTCGCGGGTGGTCTCGTGGAAACCGATGCCGAGCAACTGCTTGACCTTGGCGGCGACCGCATCCGACCCCATCGACTGGCAGGCTTCCGCCTGACAGAGCTTGAGCACATGCCGGCCGGCAGGGCGGGCGCGGAAATCATGGTAGAAGGTGACGACGCCGTGCACTTCGGCCCTGGACAGGTTCAGCCCGTCGGCGATGACCGGCAGCGCTGCCTGCGGCACATGGCCGAATTCTTCCTGGATCTCGTGCAGGATCGGCAGCAGCGGACCTTCGAGGTCCTTCAATTCCTCGATGATCGCCGCGGTGCGCGACGCGATCTCGGTACTTGCAGGCTGCATTGGCATGCAGCGCCCTCCCTGGTCGTGGCGACCCGATGTGTGTCGCCCAAGATATAGAGCGGTTTTGGGACAACGACACGCACTCGGCGCAATATCGCTAAGTCCTTACGAAATCAGAGGAAACCTCCGAAATCAATAAAGCTGTCCCGTTGCTTGATAGAAAATTTCTATCAAGCGCGCTCGACCTGCACTGTCTATCCTAGCGATGGGCGCGGAAATCGTCCGCCAGCGTCATCGCCTCGTCCAGCAGCGCCTGCACCAAAGGCGTGTGCGGCTCGCCAGGTGCCGCCACCAGACCGACCGTGTGGCTGGCGTCCGGCTCGACGATCGGAATGGCCCGGATCGGCTCGGAAAAGCCGAATGTTTCCGCGAGGTTGAGCGGCATGATCGACGACCATTTGCCGGTCCGGATGTGCGAAAACAGCACGATCATCGAATTCGATTCCAGCGTCGGCCGCACCTGCACCCCGGCCTCGGCCAGATGCTGGTCGATGATGCGGCGGTTCTGCATGTCGGGCGTCAGCAGGCAAAGCGGCAACTGGCTGATCTCCGCCCACGTCACTTTGTCGCGGTCGGAAAAGGGATTTCCGACCGCGGTGATCAGCTGATAGCGCTCGTCATAGAGCGGCACGCTCACCACGCGTCCGAGCGGCTCGTTGTCGAGATAGGTGATGCCGGCATCGACGTCGAAATTGCCGAGCAGCGTCAGCACCTCGATCGAGGTGCGCGACAAGATCGAGAAGGTGACGCCGGGATGCTTTTCGCGAAATGGCGTCGTCAGCCGCGCCACCATGGCCAGCGCCGTCGGAACCGCCGCTATGCGGATGCGGCCGGACAGGCCGTGGCGGGCCGCCCGCATCTCCTCGCGCATGGTGCGGCTGTCGCCGACGATGCGGCGCGCCCAAACCAGCACCTGCTTGCCTTCCGGGGTCAGGCCCTGGAAGCGCGAGCCGCGCAGCACCAGCATGACGCCGAGCTGCTCCTCAAGCTGCTTGATCCCCGCCGAGAGCGTCGGCTGGGTGACGCCGCACACTTCCGCCGCCCGGCCGAAATGCTCCTCCCTGGCGAGCGCGATGAAGAATTCCAGCTTGTCGATCATCGGCGCAGGCTATCCGTAGCAAAGCGGTTGCGCCAGACGACGCTGCCGCGGCACCACGAACTGGATCGCGCCTCGGACCCTTACTCGCCCGCGAGGCACAAGATGTTGCCGTCCGGATCCTTGAACCAGGCGACCTTCATGCCGTCGCCGACATGGATGTCGCCCTCCAGCGACAGGCCGGGCATCTCATAGTGCTCGAAGGCGACGCCCTTCGATTTCAGCGACTTGACGACGGGATCGATCTCATCGCCAACGCTCCAGGTCACAGCCGTTGCCTTGTTGGTTCCGGCGAATTCCGAATGATAGACGTTGATGACCGTGTCGCCGCTTTTGTAGACGACCAGTTCGCCACCCATGTCGTCCACCTGCTTGAGACCAAGCGTTCCCTCATAGAAGGTCTTGGCTCTCGTCAAATCTTTCACCGCCAGATTGGCCGCGGCATTGCTGTTTGCGAGCATGACAGTCTCCTTCCCGGATTTGTTGTGTCGCCGCTCATGGCATCCGAGATAGGGCCCGTTGATCGATCGGCCATGGGCAAGCAGTGAGGATCGGTCAAAAACAGCGTCGGGCAAACCCGACTCCATCGGTCGTTTTCCGTGGCACGCGCGCAAGCCTTTGCTCCACGGCTTGGTTCTTGCCGGAAACTGCACTATCTGCATCGCCAAAACCCCGAGGAAACACCATGGCCGTCACCAAGGAAACCGTCATCGAGCGCCTGAAAACGGTCAACGGGCCGGATTTCACCGGCAACATCGTCGACCTCGGCCTGGTC
>NZ_RZSG01000411.1:0-5366 GCF_003997725.1 Mesorhizobium sp. M4A.F.Ca.ET.050.02.1.1 | reverse complement strand
GGAACATCGACCCCACAGCCGACCTGGCCGCCGGGTCGGCTGTGGGGTCGATGTTCCTGGCGCTCATCAGGAGGAAGCTTGCCACCTTCTCCGACGCGGTCTTGCGGCCCAGCGTCACCATCCAGTCGCGCGCCTCATCGAGCTCGTTCAGCGCCTGCTTGAGCAGGCGATGTTCGAGCTCCGGCGATTCCTTCATCATGCGTTCGATGGCCGTCTTCGGGAACGAACAAAGGGAGACAGCCGTTGCGGCCTCCGCGTTGATTTCGCTTTCCGCCTTGAACGGACGTCCCAGAAAATCCGGCGCGAACTGGAGGCCGACAATCTGCTGGCGTCCATCCGAAAGGCTCTTCGTCAGTTTCACGACGCCGGAAAGTATGTTCGAATAGCTGTCGATGGCCTGGGCGTCGCCGATCAGTTCGGCCCCGGGCTCGACACTGTGCCTTGACGAGGTTCTGGCGAGCCCGACGAGCTGGTTGGGATCGAGCGCGCCGCAGACGCCGCGATGCCGCGCTTCGCAGGACTGGCAAAGCACGGGAATGCCGGAACTGTGAACGTCCTGTCTGACGGTCATTTCATCGCTCGAGGTCAAGATGCAGGCAGAATACCACCGCTGCCTCGAGAATCGTTGCGTCAGTTTGTCCTTGCCGTCAGCTGCTTTGACGAAGATCAAGGACGCGGCATTCTGGCGTTTCTAGGGTGCCGCTCATGCAGACAAATGCGGCCAACAACAGCCAGGCAAGTTTGACCGTCGCGGCGGGAGAAAACGTTCCGCGCTACACGAGCTATCCGACTGCGCCGCACTTTCACGCCGGCGTTGACGCGATAACGGTTCGCGGCTGGATGAACGCGCTCGAAGGCGATGACGAGATTTCACTCTACCTGCATGTCCCCTATTGCGACAGGCTGTGCTGGTTCTGCGCATGCCATACCAAGCAGACAAGACACTATGCGCCGGTAACGACTTTTCTGAGCGCTCTGCACAGGGAGATTGAAACGGTCGCGCAGCTTGTGAGCGACAGGGGTCGCATCCGAGCCGTCCATTTTGGAGGCGGTTCGCCGACCATGTTGAAACCCGACGACATGCTGGCGCTCGGAAAACTCCTGCGGCACCGGTTCGAATTTCTTGAGGACGCCAGTGTCAGCGTCGAAATCGATCCCAACGACATGGACGAGACCCGTCTGGACGCCCTCGCCGCAATCGGCATGACCAGAGCCAGTCTGGGCGTACAGGACTTCGATCCCAAGGTGCAGAAGGCGATCAACCGCGAACAGAGCTTTCAGTTGACCCGCCATGTTGTGGACGGCACCCGCGCGCGCGGCGTGAGATCCGTCAATCTGGACCTGCTTTACGGGCTGCCGCACCAGACACTCGAAAGCGTTGCCTCGACGGTCACGCAGGCGCTGACGCTGGAGCCCGACAGGATTGCGTTGTTTGGATACGCGCATGTACCGTGGTTCAAGAAGCATCAAACGATGATCGACGATGCGTGGCTGCCGCAGTCCGCCGAACGGTTGGCTCAGTCGCAGCTGGCAGCTCAGCTGATCGTGTCAGCCGGATATGAGGCAATCGGAATAGACCACTTCGCAAAGCCGGATGATGCGCTCGCCATCTCGGCTCGCGCCGGAAAGATTCGTCGCAATTTCCAGGGCTATACCGAGGATCGGTGCGAAACCCTGATCGGTCTCGGGCCATCCGCCATCAGCCGCTTCCGGCAAGGCTACGCACAGAACATCACCGCAACGGGCGAGTACGAGAAGGCTGTGAACAGCGGACAACTCGCGACGGGCCGCGGCATCGAGCTGAGTGTCGACGATGTCGCGAGAGGCTGGATCATCGAACGCCTGATGTGCCAATTCCGCTTTTCGGCCATCGATCTGGTGGAGCTCTTCGGATCGGTCGGCGAAGAGCTGCTCCTCGTGGCAAGCCGCCTGGCCATCGGCGGCGCCGGCAAGATGCTTGCACTCGACGGCGAGACCTTTGTCGTGCCGGAGGAGAGCCGCCCCATCGTCAGGACAGTGGCGGCGAGGTTCGATAAATATCTCGAAAAGGGAACGGGCAGACATTCCGTGGCAGTCTGAAACGGTCCGGGCGGCCGGTCAAAAGTGCTCGCCAACCCTGAACGGGCCGATGCGCGTTCCGGCCGCGATCAGATAGGCGGTCGACCAGCCGAGCAGGAGAAAACCGTTCACCCCTTCCAGTGCCGCCAGCACGCGCCATGCGTGAACAGGCACGATGTCGCCATAGCCAACCGTCGAGAAGGTGATGGTGGAGAAGTAGAGCGCCGTCTCGAAGTCGGGCAGGACGCCGAGCATGCGATACACCCCGGCCCACAACCAGACCTCGGCTGTCATCACGGCAAAAAGACCCATTACCACGCTGATCATCGCAAGAACGCGGCTTCGCCGACCATGCAAGCGAAATCGCGCCACCAGATGTCCCATCGCACGGGTGACCGCGATGAGGCCGAAGGTGTGAATGACGACCGTCAGGCTTATGACGATCGTGCCGACCAACAGGTTGAGAGCCATGGGAGAAAATTAGGAACCGCGAGAGATGGTTTCCTTGCGCGAGATCAAACCTGAAGTCCAGGCAGGTTCCGCCAGGGCCAGCTATCGGCCACCGACTGTCGAAGTGGGTGGAAGCCGAAAGAACATCGCCAGTTTCAGGCTCGTCGCTATCCGCTGCGCCCGGTCGACAAACACTGCCGCTGTCTCCGGAGCGAAGAGTTCGGCCGCCGTCTGACTAAACAGGGCGCGCCAGATCTCGAAATCGGCCTCGGTGACATCCTTGAGTTTGAGATGAGCGGGCACCGGGCGGCCGTGATAGTCACCGCTCTTCAGGATGACGGAACACCAGAAGTCCGTCATTTTCTCCAGGTGCGGCTGCCAATCACCGGTGATCTCGCGTGCGAAAATCGGCCCAAGCCGTTCGTCGTTCCTGACTTTGGTGTAGAACTCGCGGACCAGTTTTCCGATCGACTCCCGATCGACACCGGCGTGGTCCAAGGGTTGTTCCGCGACGGGGCGCACCCTGTCGACCAAAGCTGATTTCGAGGTCATCACATTCTTTCGTTACTGCTGCTATCAGGACAATCCCAGGCGCCGAAGGGCGGCCTGCACGAAACCGGGCCGGTCGCGGACAAGCCGGAAACCCAGATTGTCGGGCGGCGTTCCGACGGCGCAGCCGCCGCTTTTGCCGTCCCGAATGAAGTTCGACATGTAGGTGCGGTGGAAGCCCTCCACGGCGTGCACCCCGCAATTGTCGATCGATCTGGCGATATCCGCACCGCCCACAGCGACCGTCGCATGGACGTAGCATGTCGCAGTCCATTCCCAGATGTTGCCGGCAACGTCCGCCAATCCCTTCGAGTTGACACCAAAGGCGCCCTGTACCCTTGGTGCAGGATCCGGCTTCCGGCCTAGCGCGCTCTCGAGGCGATATTGGGCCAGCCAGCGTCGCGCGGGGTTGTTCGGGTCGCCATCGCCGCCCTCGATGTCAGCCCGGAATCGTTCGCCCGCGGCATAGGCCCACTCCGTGTCCGTGGGCAACCGCCATGCCTCACCTGTACGGGCTGACAGCCACCTCGCGTAGGCTTCGGCATCGAGATAGCTCACACCCGTGACGGGAACGGTGCCCACGCTTGCCGTGTCAGCCGGCTTGCAGGCGTCGTCCGCCACGCAACCTGCATATTCCGAAACGCTTACCTGGTACTTCATGATTTCCAGCGGTGCATCGATCGTCTCCTTCACGACGGGCGCCGCGACGGGATGGTTTTCCTGGAGGAATTCCCCCGGCTGTGGGTGATAGAACGAGCCGGGCCCGAGCACCACCAGTTCGCGCACGGCCACCGGTTGAAGGGTCTCCAAGGAGCTCGTGTCGAGCGCATGGGTTATGCCCATGCCGATCAACGCGGCAGCTGCAATCGTTCCGGAGGCAAAGAGAGGGTCAAAGGACATCGCATCAAGTCCGGCCGTGAGTGCAACCCGTTGGCTCCGCCGCGGGTTGCACCGAGGTTCCGATCTCCCGCCTATGAAGCGATCGCCCTGGGCGCCTCGACCTGCATCATCAGGTCGTCGTCCCAGCTGCCGTCGACCGTGAAGTGCGCGGTCGCGCCAAGCTCCACCGCCTCGATCAGATTGTGGTTCACATAGGCGTAGATGCCCGGCTGCAGGAAGGTATACAGCGCCGCCCCAGCCGACCCGCCGCGGATGAACCAGGTTTCCATATCCTTGGCCGGCGGGTTGGCAAACTTGCCCCCTTCCCAGACGAAGTCACCATGGCCGCCGATCAGGTGCGGGCGGGTGTCGCGATTGGCTTGCGAGTGCACGATCAGGACGGTCTCGCCGACCTTGGCCTTCATGGCGCTGTCGCCAGTGAGCGATCCCGCCTTGCCGTTGAACACGACATGGGTCGGGATCAATCCGCGCATGACTTTCACGGTGTCGTCATAGTTGTCGCCGGCCGACTCGTATTTCCTGAATTTTCCCTGCTCGTCGCGGGGGATGTAGAAGTCGTTCTCGCCGATATAGTAGATGCGGTCATAACGGACCGGCTTGCCCTTGTCGTCCTTGAGGCCGTCGCGCGGCAGTATCATCACGGCACCGCTCATCCCCGACACGACATGCCACGGGATCATCGCGCCGCCGGGCGCGCAGTGGTAGACGAACGTCCCGGGGCGCGTGGCCTTGAAGCGCAGCGTGACCTGCTCGCCGGGATTGATCAGCGTCAGCGCGCCGCCGCCAAGCGCGCCGGTGGCCGCATGGAAGTCGATGTTGTGGGCGAGCGTATTGGTCTCGGGATTGATCAGGGTGAGCTCGATATAGTCGCCTTCATGCACGACCATCAGAGGGCCAGGGATCGAGCCGTTGTAGGTCATCGCATTGAGCTGCGTGCCGTCGGCATCGATGACCATCGGCTTCTCCTCGATCGTCATGGTGAATTCGACGACCTTCGGGCCGCCCTTGGCCACCTGCTCATGAGCGTGGACGAACGGCGGCGCCACCAGGGTGGCCTTCTCACGCGGCAGCCCGGCGACGTCCTTCGCGCTTGCCGTGACTGGCATTGCAACAACGGCCGCGGCAGCGGCCGCGGTGAGAACAGAACCCAACAAAGCTTCGCGTCTCGTAAGCATTTTCCATCTCCTTGGCTCTAGCAACTTGATGTCCTCACAATAATCTCGGCTCTGGCCACGTCTTTGCGCTAACGCAAATCCAATAAGCTTGGTGCGGTTTCGTGTTTTATAGATGGATGCACCAATGCGGACGCCGACCCGTGGGCAGAGGCATCTGTGGATCGACCAACGGTTTCGTAGGGAGAGGCATCGGCAGTGCGGCACGAAGCCTGTAAAAGACAGGCCGGACCAGAC
>NZ_RZSG01000410.1:0-5376 GCF_003997725.1 Mesorhizobium sp. M4A.F.Ca.ET.050.02.1.1 | reverse complement strand
TGATGGCGCCAATCGAGGAGCCGGCGATCGCCGCCGGCCTGATGCCGAGCTCGTCCAGTGCCTCTATTGCGTGGATGTGCGCGAGACCGCGCGCGCCGCCGCCACCGAAGGCAACGCCGAAGGTGGGACCGCCGCTAGCCATTGCTCACCATCTTCCCGCCCCGGGCCTCATCCCTTGCTTCCTAGCGGTGGACCGACGACCATGATGGCGGGATCGGACGACAAAAGCTTCTTCGCCGCGGCCTTGACGTCGGCGATCGTCACCGCGTTGATGAGGGCCGCGCGACGCTGCAGATAGTCGATGCCGAGATTGTCGAGCTGCAGTTCCAGCAGCGTCGCGGCGATAGAAGCCGAAGAGTCCAGATTGTTGATGGCATAGGCGCCGATCATGTATTTCTTGGCCGCCTCGAGTTCGACTTCGGTCGGACCCTGCTCCGCCATCCCCTTCACCACCTGGCGCACCAATGCGAGCGTCTCGGCGGCACGGTCCGAGCGAGTCGCGGTGGTGATGACCAACGCGTTGGAATGCTCGTGGTCGACCAGGTTGGAATCGACGCCATAGGCAAGGCCGCGCTTTTCGCGCACCTCTTCATACAGGCGCGAGGTGAAGGTGCCGCCGCCGAGGATATCGTTCACCAGCACGGCGGCGAAGAAATCCGGTGCGCTGCGCTTCACGCCGGGATAGGCGAACTGCAGCGAGGTCTGCGGCAGGTCGTAGTCGACTTCCAGCTGCTGGCCGAGCTTCGGTTGGGTGTCGGCGATCGGGGCGAGCGCCTGCTTCTGCGGCAGGTCGCCAAACAGCTGGTCGAGCTTCCGCCTCAGGGTTGCCGCGTCGATGTCGCCGACCACGGCGACATGCAGGCCGTCGCGGGCGAAACTTGCCTTGTGGAAAGCGCCGAGGTCCTGCGGCGTGATCGCGGCGATGCTCTGCCTGGTGCCTTCATCGGGCCTCGAATAGGGATGCTCGCCATAGATCGCGCTTAGCCATTTGCGCTGGGCGATCGCGTTCGGGTCGCGCTCGTTGGCGATGATGCCCGACAGCACCTGGGCGCGCACGCGGTCGAGCGGCGCCTGGTCGAAGCGCGGTCTGTTGACGGCAAGCGTCAATAGGTCGAAGGCGGCGTCCTTCCCTTCCGACAGCATGCGCATCGAGCCATAGGTGCCATCGCGCTGCGCGTCGAAGCTCATCTCGGCGCCGGCATCGTCAAGTTTCACCTGGAAGGCGTCGCTGTCGAGGTCGCCGGCGCCCTCGTCGAACAGGCCGGTCATCAGGTTGGCAAGCCCTTCCTTGCCAGCCGGGTCCTGCGCCGTGCCGCCGTCGAAGACGAAGCGGATGGCGACGATCGGCACCGTATGATCCTCGACCAGCCAGGCGGTGATGCCCTTTTCAGACTTCACCTCCTGGATGTTCATCGCGGCACGGGCGGCAAGCGCCGGCAGGACGAGGAAGAACAAGGTAAAGCAAAGGGTGGCGAAGGCGCGTGCCAATTTCCCGTCTCTCCTTGAAGGAAAATGGTGAGCGTGGTGGGGAAAAGGCATCGTACGGCTGAGCTGGTGCGTCATCATCAATTCCCCGCCTGTTGCTGCGGCAGAAGATAGCCGGTCGTCGAATGATCGAGCACAAGATAGCGAGCGGCGACCGTCTTGACCTCCTCGGCGGTGACCTTGCGGATGCGGTCCGGCCATTCCAGGACGTCGCGCACATTGCCGCCCGTGGCCAGCGTCGCGCCGTACATGTTGGCCATGTCGTCCTGCTTGTCGCGGGCGAAGATCATCGAGCGGACATAGCGCTGCTTGGCCTTTTCCAGCTCGTCATCGGTGACGCCGTCCCTGGCGATGCGGGCGACCTCGGCGTTGACCGCCGCTTCGACATCGGCGAGCCTGGCATCGCCGCGCGGCGCGGCGTAGACGGTGAAGTTGGTGGCGTCGAGCATGGTGCCCTGGAAGAAGGCGCCGGCTTCCGCGGCAATGCCCTGCTTGACCACGAGCTGCTGGTAGAGCCGGCTGCGGTTGCCACCGCCAAGGATCTCGGCCAGCAGGTCGAGCGCCTCGGCCTCGCCTGGCTGGGCCGTGTGATAGGACGGCACCACCCACTGGGTCGAGAAGCTCGGCACGGAAACGCGCGCGTCCGTCAGCGTCACCGTCCGTTTGGTGTTCTGCTCTGGCTCGACCGGGCGAATGCGCGGCGGCAGGTCCGGGCCGCGCGCGACCTTGCCGTAGGTCTTCCCGGCCAGCGCCTTCACCGTGTCGGGCTCGACATCGCCGGCCACCACCAGCACGGCGTTGTTCGGCCGGTAATGCTTGTCATAGAAGGCGATCGCGTCGGTGCGGTTCAGTTGTTCCATCTCCTGCATCCAGCCGATGACCGGGATGCGGTAGGGCTGGTTCTGCCAGAGCGTGGCGTCGACTTCCTCGTCCAGCACCGCCTGCGGGTTGTTGTCGATGCGCGAACGGCGTTCCTCAAGGATCACGTCGCGTTCGGTCTTGATGACGTCGTCGGTAAGGATGAGATTGCGCATGCGGTCGGCCTCGAAGGCCATCATCTCGCCCAGCGCCGACGGGGCCACCGTCTCGTGGAAGGCTGTGTAGTCGTAGGAAGTGAAGGCGTTGTTGGAGCCGCCGATCTCCGAGACGGCGCGATCGAACTCGCCGGCGGCGTGGTTGGTCGTCGCCTTGAACATCAGGTGTTCGAAGAAATGCGCGATGCCGGACTTGCCGGCCGGCTCGTCGGCGCTGCCGATCTTGTACCACACCATATGGGTGACGATCGGCGCGCGATGGTCGGGGATGACCACCACCTCCATGCCGTTGTCGAGCAGGAAATCCGTGACCTTGCCGTCATCGGCGGCGAGTGCGGGGTCGGTCAGGAACAGCGAAGTGGTGAGCAAGACTCTCCGCAGCCATTCAGTATGGGGTGTCATTGATGGCTCCGGTTCTCATTGCGGGACGATAGGCAAGGTTGCCAGCCGAGGCAAAGTGAATTGTTCGTCATTTTCGAGGCGCTCACCCCGCCTTGATGAACCGGATCACCGTTTCGCCGTAGCCGCGCTCGTCGACCACGGCGAACCCCTCGCCGGCATCGAACGGGGCGGAAGCCACTTCCTCGACCACGCAGAGCGCGCCGGGCAGCAACCAACCGCCTTGTCTCGCGGAGCGCAGGGCGCGCTCGCCCAGGCCCTTGCCGTAAGGTGGATCGGCGAAGACGAGGCCGAAGGCGGCAAGCGTGCCGGCCTCGCCCAGAGCGGTGGCGTCGCGCCGGAAAATCTTGGTGCGGCCGGTCAGCCCGAACGTCTCGACATTGCTGCGGATCAGGCCGCGTCCCTCGGCCGATTCCTCGATGAAGACGCCATAGGAAGCGCCGCGCGACAGCGCCTCGAGGCCGAGCGCGCCCGTACCGGCGAAGAGGTCGAGCACGCGTGCGCCATCGAGCTTATCTGCAAAACGGTGCGCCAGCACGTTGAACACCGCCTCGCGGGTGCGGTCGGTGGTCGGACGGATGGCATTGCTGCGTGGCGTCGCCAGCGGACGCCCGCGAAACTCACCACCGACGATCCTCATCTGGTGCGGGAACCCTTGGGGCCACCACGTGGCCTGTCACCACCAGGCCTGCCGCCGCCTTCCGGCCGGTCGCCTCGCGGCTTGCTGTACGGCTTGGCGCCACCTGGCTTGCCGCCAGGCTTGCCATATGCCGGCTTGAACGAGGCCTTGCGCGCCTTGGCGTCGGCCGCCTTGGCCGCATCGGCCTCCGCCCTGCCCTTGCCAATCGGACGCGCGCCTGGCGCCATCCAGACATTGGCCTTGCGCTGACCGGGCGGCTCGATCGGCCGCTGCTCGCGTTCGGCCTTCTTGCCGCCGAAACGGGGCTTGTCGCCAAAACCGCCACGAGGTTTGTCGCCGAAGCCGGAACGCTCCGGCTTCGCGCCGCGCTCGCCGAACGCCCGGTCGGGCTTGGTCGAAAGCTTGCCCAGCGCCTCGTCGCGGCTGCCCTCGCGGCGCTTGCGCGCCTTGATCAGGCCGCCCTCGCCGATCGGCCGGCGGTCGCCGTCGCGAGAGAATTTCGGCGGTTCGGCCCCTTCGCGGCGCGGCTCGGTGCGGCGCACCGGCCTGTTGGAGAAGGGTTTTGCAATCTCGGCATCGAAATTGGCGCCGGATTCCTCGATCAGGCGCTCGCCGAGCTGCTCACGCAGCACGCGGCCCTTGATCTCCAGCACATGGCCCTCCGGCAGATCCTCGAGCTGGAACGGCCCGTAGGAAATGCGGATCAGCCGCGTCACCTCGAGGCCGAGCGCGCCCAGGATGTTCTTGACCTCGCGGTTCTTGCCTTCGCGCAGGCCGATCGTCAGCCAGGCATTGGTGCCCTGTTCGCGGTCGAGGCTGGCTTCGATCGCGCCATAGAAGACGCCGTCGACGGCGATGCCTTCGCGCAAGCCCGCGAGCGCGCTTTCCTCGACCTTGCCGTGGACGCGCACGCGGTAGCGCCTGAGCCAGCCGGTGGCCGGCAATTCGAGCACGCGCGACAGGCCGCCGTCATTGGTGAGCAGCAGCAGCCCTTCGGTGTTGATGTCGAGGCGACCGATGGTCATCAGCCGCGGCAGTTCGGCCGGCAGCACGTCGAAGACGGTCTTGCGGCCCTCGGGATCGCGGTTGGTGGTGACGACGCCGGCCGGCTTGTGGAACAGGAACAGCCGAGTGCGCTCGATCTTGGGGATTTCCATGCCGTCGAGATGGACGATGTCGTCGGGCATCACGTTGAAGGCCGGCGAGGACAGCACCTTGCCGTTGACCTTGACGCGGCCGGCGGCGATCAGTTCCTCGGCGTCGCGGCGCGAGGCCAGGCCGGCGCGGGCAAGCCGCTTGGCGATGCGCTCGCCGGCTTCCTCAGCGGCTTCGGCGGGACGCGGGCGAGGCTTGAAGCCGCCGCCTGATGCGCCTTGCGGCCGCTCGCCAAAGTCACGCTTGGGACGATCGCTGAAGTCGCGCTTGGGACGATCCGCGAAGTCGCGTTTCGGACGGTCCGCGAAATCTCGCTTCGGGTGGTCGCCAAAATCACGCTTGGGCCGTTCGAAACGTTTTTCGCCGCCCTCGCCTGACGCGGCCACCGGCCGGTCGCCGCGCGGGGCGTAGGGCTTGCGCGGTCCCTTCTCATAAGGCTTGCCCTCGGGGCGCGGTCCCTTGCGGAACGGCTTTTCGCCGCGCGGGCCAGCGCCCTCGCTCGCCTCACGCGGCAAGGATTCGCGCTTAAAGTCGCGCGCCGGCCGCTCGCCGTCCGCTGCCATCGGCCGATCACCACGCGGCGCATAGGGCTTGCGCGGTCCGTCGCGCTTCTCGAAGGGCTTGCCCTCGGGACGCGGCGCCTTGCGGAACGGCTTTTCCGCC
>NZ_RZSG01000040.1:0-19770 GCF_003997725.1 Mesorhizobium sp. M4A.F.Ca.ET.050.02.1.1 | reverse complement strand
TGCCGCCTCGATCTTCCACTTCGGCACTTACACCATCGCCGAAGCGAAGGCGCATATGGCCAGGGCCGGGCTGCCGATGCGGCTGGACTCGCCGGTTCAACGGGCTTAAACGGCGAAAATGACTGAGTTTTCGCTGTCCGATCTGGAAAGAACCATCCGGGAACGCGCCCATTCCGGCGATCCGGACTCGTGGACGGCGAAACTGTTTGCCAAGGGCATCGACAAGGCGGCGCAGAAGCTTGGCGAGGAAGCCGTCGAGACGGTGATCGCAGCCATCCGCGGCGACAGGCAGGGCCTCGTTTCGGAAAGCGCCGATCTTATATATCATTGGCTGGTCGTTCTCGGCATCGCCGGCGTGCCGCTGGGCGAGGTGCTGAAGGAGCTAGAGGGCCGCACCGGCCGCTCGGGCGTTGCCGAAAAGGCGTCGCGGCCCAAGGGCTGACCGCGAGGGAGGGCAGGAAACTCGATGGATCAGCTTGCTCCTACCGAGAAATACTCCCCCTATCGTTTCTTCTCTGCCGAGCAATGGTCGCAGTTCCGCGCCGACACCCCGCTGACGCTGACCGAGGACGAGATCGACCGCTTGCGGTCGCTGAACGACCCGGTCGATCTCGAAGAGGTCAAGCGCATCTACCTCTCGCTTTCCCGCTTGCTCTCGGCGCATGTCGAGGCAAGTCAGCTCTTGTTCCGGCAGCGCCAGGCCTTCTTCAACGCGCAGGACGTGGTCAAGACGCCGTTCATCATCGGCATCGCCGGCTCGGTCGCGGTCGGCAAATCGACCACGGCGCGCGTCTTGAAGGAATTGCTGGCGCGCTGGCCATCGAGCCCGAAGGTCGATCTCATCACCACCGACGGTTTCCTTCTGCCCAACGAGATCCTGCGCCGCGACAATCTGATGGAGCGCAAGGGCTTTCCAGACAGCTACGATGTCGGCGCGCTGCTCCGGTTCCTGTCCGGCATCAAGTCGGCGCAGCGCAATGTCCGCGCGCCGGTCTATTCGCACCTGACCTACGACGTCATTCCTGGCGAATTCGTCACCATCGACAGGCCGGACATATTGATCTTCGAAGGCATCAACGTGCTGCAGCCGGGCAAATTGCCGAGGGACGGCAAGATCGTGCCTTTCCTGTCCGACTTCTTCGACTTCGCCATCTACATCGATGCCGACGAGAAGCTGATCCACCAGTGGTACATCCAGCGCTTCATGCGGCTGCGCGAAACCGCCTTCCGCAATCCGGACTCCTTCTTCCACCGCTATTCGCAGCTGTCGGAGGATGCGGCGCGCGCCATCGCCGAAGGACTGTGGACCAACATCAACCTGAAGAACCTGCGCGAGAACATCCTGCCGACGCGGGCGCGGGCCGATCTCATCCTGCGCAAGGGCGCCAACCACCTGGTCGAGGAAGTGGCCCTGCGGAAGCTGTGATCCGCCTCGCTGCGAGCGTGCTCGCTGTTCTTCTTGCCAGGCTCCGAAAGTCAGGCGGATTCCAGAGGATCAGTAGACCGGCCGTCCAGGAAGCCTAATCGTTTCACCCGTCCTGACTTTCCGCAGGCCCACCAGATGGCGAGCGCCGCCGGAATGGCGACGATCCCATCCATCGCGTAGTGCCATCCGAGGTGGATCGAGCCGAAGAAGATCAAAGCGCCGAAGGCCAGCATGGCGTGACCGAACCTGCGATCGATGGAGTATGCGGTAACCACAAACAGCGCCGCCTGCGCGTTGTGCATGCTGGGCATGGCGGAAATGCCGCCGGGCAGGTCGACCTGGCCGGTATAGACCTGCCAGAGGAAATCCCTGGTCAAGTTTGACGACAGCGGATAGCTGGCGGCGACGTCGTCAAGGTAACTCATGAGACCGGCATAGGGCGAGGGTGTTCCCGGCACGACGTCCGCGAAGTAGCAAGGCCCGGCCGAGGAAAAGATGGTCGCCATGACCAGGCCGATCAGGATCCAGGAGGCGACGGTCGCCCGCCAGTAGCGGACGCGGACCGCTTCCGGGACCCGCGGGCTGGCGAGCAGGCCCGCCCAGAACAGGAAGACCATCGGCACCCACAAGGTATAGGTGATGTCGAACACAAGGGTGATCCATGGCATGCCGACCATCGGCTGGAGGATTTGCCAAGGTTGATAGCCGCCCAGGAGAGCCGAATCCCAGCGGGAGAAGGTTTCGTCCCATTGGAAGGGAGCGACAACCGGTATCATCGTCTTGTTATAGAGGAAGGCCGCCATGAAGAGCGCCAATATGGCGCTGGCGTAGAAATACCGCGCAAGCATGCTCGACAGCAGCAAGGCTTTCAGGCTCGCCGCCGCGAAGCTGACCGGGGACTGGTGACGGCCCTGCACGAGCGCGCGGAAACAGATCCAAACGACAATGGCTGAGCTCAGCAACAGAAAGGAGTGCCAGAGGCGGCCTGCATACTCCAGTACATGTTGCAGGATCGAATCACCCCTGATCGTCGCGACCAGCATGGTGACAAGGACGAACGCGGCGATCGTCCCGTAAAGCGCCGCATTGCGGCGGTTCTCTTGCAAGAGCCACACCGGAAACCGGGCGGACCGCAAGAAATGCTGCCCTATTTCGGTAGAAGACATGGAGAGGACGATACCCCGAGCAATCGTTGCCCTCGGTATCGCATGACGTCTTTTAAAGAATAGTAAGTTCGAAATTGAAAATACCGCTTCAGGAATGGCCGCGTCTTTTCAGAAACTTCAAATTTTATGGATCTGCAGGTGAGGAACCATCCTTGCCGGCGATCCCGAGGGAACTCATCTTGGCATCTTGCGAATAGACGGCCGAAACCATGGCTGGCCGCGACGGCGCATCCTCGCCAGCGTCAAGAAGCCGTGACGACCGCCTCTGGCCGATTGACGGTGGCGGTCTGCATATCCAGCGCCGGCCGGGGATCGGCGGGGATCAGTTTGCGCGCGATGGCATAGACGACGAGCGTCACGGCGGCGCTTACATAGCCGTCGATCGCATAGTGCCAGGCGAGGTAAACCGAGCTTACCGCGACAAACACGACATAGAGGAACGCCAGCGCACCAAGACGGCGGTCGTACTCGCGCAGGAACAGCGCGTTGAGCATTGCCAGGCCGACATGCACGCTGGGAAACGCCGATATGCCCGAGGCGAAACCCGCCTGCCTGGCCTCGTGCAGCGACCAGAGATACTGCTGATAGGTAACAGCGGAATTGCGCGATGCGGCCCCATGGGCCAGGAACGCCAGCTGTTCGCCGAATCGGGCCACGTCGCCCGTCACCGCGCCATAAAATGCCGGACCAGCCGACAGGAACAGGGCGGCCAGCACATTGCCGACGATGATCCAGACCGCCATGAAGCAGGCCAAATAACGCGTTCGAACCGATGCCGCCATGGGCGACGTCGCGACAAAGAACAGGGCGCCGAAATTCAGCAGGAACCAGAAAACGTTGTAATTCCACTCGACTACGGTGCGAACCAGATCATTTTCAGCTACCGCGTAAAGCCAGCGCCACGGATCAGCGCCAAAATGCAGGAAGGCGTCGATGTTGGCTTGCGCCACGTCGAATGGAAACCCGCCCTGCCAGACCGGCATGCCGTTTTTCACCGAGGTGAATGTGCCCTGGAAGATCATGAGCGCCATGAGAAGGCACAAGCCGGAGGCCGAATACGCCAACCGCGAGGTGGAAAAGATCCGTCCTGCCGCAAGGCGACGCCGGGAATCAAAGCGGCGTACAATGACAAGCAGGTCGATAAGGATGGCAAAAGTGGGCAGTATAAGACAGTTCAGAAAGGTCCATCGCCCGAAATATATCGAATATGCCGCCAGGTCGGTGGCGCCTATCGCGTTAAGAAACACCAGGCCGGCCAAAGTATAGATCACAATGCACAGATAGAGGGCCGAATCCCTGCGAACGATCTGGGCCGCTCCCCTCAATATCATCGGCAGTCTATGGAAGGCCAAACTGATATCTGTCATCGTCCCGACCCCGACGGCAATGCCTTGGCGTCTCTAGAGCGGTTCAGCGCCTATGGAATCGCTGACCCGCCCTAGGGTATTTGTTGTGACGCAATTCCGGACGGAAAGCCGCTGCGCACTTTTCCTGGAATTGCGCCAGGGATTTGTCGAGACGCAATTCCGGACGGAAAACCGCTGCGCACTTTTCCTGGAATTGCTCTAGGAGAAAAATCTGTAGATTCGGTTAGCGCGCGGGCATCGTCACTCGCCGCAACGTCAGATTGATCCGGCCGCCATTCTTCAGCAGGGCCGAGGTCGACGGGTAGATGCGGTCGACGCCGTGGAAGCAGAGGCGGCCTTCGCCGCCAAGCACGACGACGTCACCGCTTTTCAGCCGAAATGATTTGGTGCCGCCATCGCGCGTCGTCTGGCCGACCCTAAACTGGCAATCGTCGCCCAGCGACACCGAGACAACGGGGGCGGAAAAGTCCTGCTCGTCGCGATCCTGATGCAGGCCCATCTTGGCGTCGCTCGAATAGAAATTGACGAGGCAGGCTTCGGGCGGATGCGGATAGGCCGCCACCTCACGCCACAATTGCAGCAGCTCATCGGGAATCGGCGGCCATGGCAAGCCCGACACCGGGTGGGTCGGCTGGTAGCGATAGCCGCGCTCCTTGTCAGTGACCCAGCCGAGCGGGCCGCAATTGGTCATGCGCACGCTCATTTCCTTGCCGGTGCGCGGCATGGCCGGCACGAACAAGGGCGCGGCCTGCACCACCTTCCTGATCTCTTCGACCAGCGCTTCCTGCGCCGGGCGCGGCAGGTAGCCGGGCATATGGCGGACACCCTTGGGCAAAACGAGCATGGATTTCCGTTCGATCCGGTTAGCGCGCCCGAGCATGCCACCAATGGGGAAGGACGGCGACCCGAAAGCGGCTGTCGCGGTTTCTGCGCCGGCTTAACCTCAGTCGTTGTCCACCCGGGCGCGCAGCTTCTTCACCGTGGAACGCCCGGCCTTGGTCTTGAGACGTCGCTCGACGGCGCCTTTCGAAGGCTTCGTCTTCTTGCGCGGCGGCGGCGGCGGCTCGGCCGCCTTGGCGACCAGCGCGGTCAGCCGCGCCCGCGCATCGGCCCGGTTCTGCTCCTGGGTGCGGAAGCGCCCGGCCTCGATGACGACGACGCCGTCCTTGGTGGCGCGCTGGCCGGCAAGCCTCAGGGTACGTTCGCGCACGCGCTCGGACAGACCCGCCGCATTCGCCGCATCGAAGCGCAGCTGCACGGCGGTGGCCACCTTGTTGACGTTCTGACCGCCAGGGCCCGAGGAGCGGATGAAATCCTCGTGCAAATCGGCCGGGTGGATGACCGCTTCGTCGGCGATGATGATCTTGTCGTCGGCATTCATGCGCGCAGTCATGACGCGGCAGCGCAAAAAAGAAAAGGCCCGGCGGAAGCCGGGCCTTTGACGGCGGCAATGTGCCCGACGTTACTCGGCTGCCTCCTGCAGGCGCGGCGCGGCGCCCATGACGGTCGCGTCGACATGCTCCTCGAACTTCTCGAAATTGGCGGCGAACATGCCTACCAGCCTGGCCGCCTGCCGGTCATAGGCCGGCTTGTCGGCCCAGGTCGAGCGGGGATCGAGGATGGCGCGGTCAACGCCGGCAACCGCCACCGGCACCGCAAAGCCGAAATTGGCATCGGTGCGGAAATCGGCGGTCTTCAGCGAACCGTCGAGGGCGGCGGCGAGCAGCGCCCGCGTCACCTTGATCGGCATGCGGCGGCCAGTGCCGTAGGCGCCGCCGGTCCAGCCGGTGTTGACCAGCCAGCAGTCGGCGCCGTGGCGGGCGATCAGCTCGCGCAGCAGGTTGCCGTATTCGGACGGGTGGCGCGGCATGAAGGGCGCACCGAAGCAGGTCGAGAAGGTCGCTTCCGGTTCGGTGACGCCTTTTTCGGTGCCGGCGACCTTGGCCGTATAGCCGGAGAGGAAATGATACATGGCCTGCGCCGGGGTCAGCCTGGCGATCGGCGGCATCACGCCGAAAGCGTCGGCAGTCAGCATGATGATGTTGCTGGGATGGCTGGCGCGGCCGGTCTTCGAGGCATTGGGGATGTAGTCGAGCGGATAGGCGCAGCGCGTGTTTTCGGTCAGGCTGCCATCGTTGAAATCCGGCACGCGGTCGGCGCCGAGCACGACATTTTCCAGCACCGTTCCGAAGCGCTGCGTGGTGGCGAAGATTTCCGGCTCGGCCTCGGCCGAAAGCCTGATCGTCTTGGCATAGCAGCCGCCTTCGAAATTGAAGATGCCGTGCGGGCCCCAGCCATGTTCGTCGTCGCCGATCAGCGTGCGCGAGGGGTCGGCCGACAGCGTCGTCTTGCCGGTTCCGGAGAGGCCGAAGAACACGGCCGCGTCGCCGGCCGGACCTTCATTGGCCGAGCAGTGCATCGGCATCACGCCCTTCGCCGGCAACAGGTAGTTGAGCGCGGTGAACACCGACTTCTTCATCTCGCCGGCGTAGGAGGTGCCGCCGATCAGCACGATCATGCGCGTCAGATCGACAGCGATCACCGTCTCGGTGCGGGTGCCGTGGCGGGCCGGATTGGCGCGGAAGGACGGCAGGTCGATGATCGTCATCGCCGGCACGAAATGCTCAAGCTGCGACGGTTCGGGCCTGATCAGGAGATTGCGGATGAACAGCGAATGCCAGGCGAATTCGGTGATGACCCTGGTCGGCAGCTGCAGGTCGGTGTCGGCGCCACCGACCAGATCCTGGACGTAGAGGTCCTTGTGCGCGGCATGAGCACGGAAATCGGCAAGCAGCGCATCGAACTGGGCCGGCGACATCGCCTTGTTGTTGTCCCACCAGACATGCGGCTCGGTGGCGTCGTCGCGGACGACGAATTTGTCCCTGGGCGAGCGCCCCGTATGCTGGCCGGTCTCGGCGACCAGGGCGCCATCCGCGGTCAGCCTGGCCTCGCCGCGGCGCATCGCCTCCTCGTAGAGCGCGGCGGCGCCGAAATTATAGCGCACCGTGCCCGTGGCCTTAAGGCCGATCGCGTCTATCGCGCAGGCGGGGTTGCGTGTGCCGGCTTCCGACATCAAATGCTCCTCTCTGGATTTGCCGCGTCTGACCGGTGGATTTCCGGAGCCCGGTAGGGGCTGAGTGGCTCAGAACCAGAAAAGGCAAATGATATCAAATCATTAATCGATTTAAAAAATTTGAAAGTTGTTTAAATCGTTTATATGTGCAAAAAATCACAGTGGTTGCCCAAAGGATTGGCAAACGTTGTTCGTCCAATCCGCGTTGGGGTGCGAATGCGGCCGCCGGCACGCTGTGCGTGACACTGCGCGGAGCCTATGCCACATTTTGTACCTAATTTGTCCTGCAAAAGCCCCTTCTCGACGAAAGAAGGGACAGCTCATGAGGGAGCCGCTTGAAATGGCAACAATCGCGCTTGTCGATGACGACCGCAACATTCTGACATCGGTGTCGATCGCCCTCGAATCCGAGGGCTATCGCGTCGAAACCTACACGGATGGTGCGTCTGCGCTGGAAGGCCTGGCGGCTCGGCCGCCGAATCTCGCCATCCTCGATATCAAGATGCCGCGCATGGACGGCATGGAACTCTTGCGCCGGATGCGCCAGAAATCCGACCTTCCGGTCATCTTCCTGACCTCGAAGGACGACGAGATCGACGAGCTTTTCGGGCTCAAGATGGGCGCCGACGACTTCATCCGCAAACCGTTCTCGCAGCGCCTTCTGGTCGAGCGGGTGCGCGCGGTGCTGCGGCGCACGAGCGCGCGCGAGGCGGCCGCCAAGCAGCCCAGCCAGCAGGCCCGCTCGCTGGAGCGCGGCCAGTTGGTCATGGACCAGGAGCGGCATACCTGCACCTGGAAGGGCGAGCCGGTGACGCTGACCGTCACCGAATTCCTGATCCTGCATTCGCTGGCGCAGCGGCCCGGCGTGGTAAAAAGCCGTGATGCGCTGATGGATTCGGCCTATGATGAGCAGGTCTATGTCGACGACCGCACCATCGACAGCCACATCAAACGGCTGCGCAAGAAGTTCAAGGCCGTCGATGATGACTTCGAGATGATCGAAACCCTTTACGGAGTCGGGTATAGGTTCCGCGAGGCGTGAATAGGGAATGGGCAGTAGGCAGTGGGGATTAGTCGCTAGTCAGTCCTGAATGGCACCCCCGCGGGCACTCATAGATCGCCCCGGTCCCAGCCAAGCATTTGTCTACTGCCTACTGCCTAACCCCTACTCACTAAACAGGACCTGCTATTCGATGGCAGTCGACGTAGAGCGGAACAGAAGGGCGGGCGCGGTCAGGCGGCCGTCCAGGATGCTGCCGTCATTCCTGTCGAGGATCACGGTGCCTATGCGCCGTTTCCTCGGCCATCACATCTTCTCCAGCCTGACCCGCCGCATCCTGTTCCTCAACCTTGCCGGCCTGGCGGTGCTGGTCACCGGCATCCTCTACCTCAACACCTTCCGCGACGGGCTGATCGACGCCCGCGTCGAAAGCCTGATGACGCAGGGCGAGATCATCGCCGGCGCGATCGCGGCCTCGGCGACGGTGGAGACCGATTCGATCAGCATCGATCCGGAAAAGCTGCTGGAGCTGCAGGCAGGCGAGAGCCTTGGCCCTGGCTCCGACCAGCTCGACAATCTCGACTTCCCGATCAATCCCGAACGCGTCGCCCCGGTGCTGCGGCGGTTGATCTCGCCGACGCGCACACGCGCCCGCATCTATGACCGCGACGCCAATCTGCTGCTCGATTCGCGCCATCTCTATTCGCGTGGCCAGATCCTGCGCTACGACCTGCCGCCGGTCGACGATGAGCAGCCGGGCCTTGTCGAGCGTGTCGAAAAGTTCGTCTTCGATTTCTTCCGCAACAAGGACCTGCCGGTCTATCGCGAACAGCCGGGCGGCAACGGCGCGGCGTTTCCGGAAGTGGTCAAGGCGCTGACCGGCAGCCCCTCGACCATCGTGCGCATCAGCGAGCAGGGCGAGCAGATCGTCTCCGTCGCGGTGCCGATCCAGCGTTTCCGTGCCGTGCTCGGCGTCCTGATGCTGTCGACGGAAGGCGGCGACATCGACAAGATCGTCGCCGCCGAGCGCAAGGCGATCCTGCGCGTCTTCGGCATCGCGGCGCTTGTCACCGCCATCCTGTCGATGCTGCTCGCCTCCACGATCGCCAATCCGCTGCGCCGGCTGTCGGCTGCCGCGGTCAGGGTGCGGCGCGGGGTGAAGAGCCGCGAGGAGATCCCCGATTTCTCCGACCGCCAGGACGAGATCGGCAATCTGTCGATCGCCGTCCGCGATATGACCAACGCGCTCTATGCCCGCATCGAAGCGATCGAGAGCTTCGCCGCCGACGTCTCGCATGAGCTGAAGAACCCGTTGACGTCGCTGCGCAGCGCCGTGGAAACGCTGCCCTTGGCGAAGAACGAGAATTCGCGCGCGCGGCTGATGGAGATCATCCAGCACGATGTCCGCCGCCTCGACCGGCTGATCACCGACATTTCCGACGCGTCGCGCCTCGATGCCGAGCTCGCGCGCGAGGATGCGGGAACGGTCGACCTGAAGACCTTCGTCACCGATCTTATCGCGGTTTCGCGCGAAACGACGCGCAACAAGAAGGCGGTCGAGATCGAGCTCAAGGTGGCCAAGCTGCCGCAAGGCGTCAAAGGCTATGTCGTCGTCGGCCATGATCTGAGGATCGGCCAGGTGATCACCAACCTGATCGAGAATGCCCGCTCCTTCGTTCCCGATGAGCATGGCCACATCACCGTCTCGCTGGCGCGCGCCGGCAAGCTCAACATCATCACCGTCGACGACAACGGACCGGGCATCCGGGCCGACAACATCGACCGCATCTTCGAGCGCTTCTACACCGACCGTCCGGCCGGCGAAGCCTTCGGCCAGAATTCGGGCCTCGGTCTGTCGATCAGCCGCCAGATCGTCGAGGCGCATGGCGGCACGCTGACGGCCGAGAACATCCCCGGCACCAAGCCCGGCGAGATCAAGGGCGCGCGCTTCGTGGTAACGCTACCGGCCGAAGGTTGATCGCTGACGCAGTCATGCCAGAACCTGCCGCAAAGCCTGAAAACATCCACGGAACCGCGATCCTGATCGGCGAGCGCGGCGTCCTTATCACCGGAGCGTCCGGCGCCGGCAAGACAACTCTGGCGCTGACGCTGATCGACCATTGCCGCGCGCGCGGGCTGTTTTCGCGGCTGATCGGCGACGACAGGCTCCTTGCCACGGCCCATGCCGGGCGGCTGGTCTGCCGCGTGCCGGCGACGATTGCCGGCCTCGCCGAGGTGCCGGGGTTCATTCCACGCCCGCTGCCGTTCGAGCCGGGCGGGGTGATCGACCTCAATGTGCGGCTGGTGCCGCAGGCCGAGATGGCCCGTTTCCAGGAAGAAATCCGTGAGCCGGTCGCGGGCTGCCCGGTGCCGCGCGTGGACCTTGCCGAGCGCAACGCCGCCACCGCGTTGCCGGCCGTCATGGCGCGGCTCTCCATCGCGCCTTTTCTGTGATCCGCTTCCGCTTTTTTGCTGCAATGCGTCAAAATGGCCAGGGCTTGCGCAATTTTGGGCTTGTCAACGCGCCGCGCGTCGACAAGATAGCGCTCCCGCCGCCTGCAATGGCTGGCGAGCATAAAATGCGCCTGTGAAGCGGCGATGACGGGAGCCACCAAAGAATGATCGGACTCGTGCTCGTGACGCACGGTCAGCTGGCCACGGAGTTCCGACATGCCGTGGAACATGTCGTCGGGCCACAAGACAATTTCGAAACCGTGGCGATCGGCGCCGATGACGATATGGAGCAGCGCCGCCGCGACATCGTCGACGCGGTGGCGCGCGTCGACAGCGGAGCCGGCGTGATCGTGCTCACCGACATGTTCGGCGGCACGCCCTCCAACCTTGCCATTTCGGTGATGGAATCCGGCCGCACCGAGGTCATCGCCGGCATGAACCTGCCGATGCTGATCAAGCTTTCCTCGATCCGCAAGGGCGACAACATGGCCGCCGCGCTCGACGAGGCGCAGGCCGCCGGGCGCAAATACATCAACGTTGCCAGCCAGCTCCTGAGCAGCAAATGAACGCGCTGTCGCCGGAACAAGACCACGTCGCGCGGGATTTTCCGATCGTCAACCAGCGCGGCCTGCATGCGCGCGCCTCGGCGAAATTCGTCCAGGTCGCCAGCGGCTTCGACGCCGCCATCCATGTCGAGAAGGACGGTGTCAAGGTCGGCGGCACCTCGATCATGGGCCTGATGATGCTGGCGGCAAGCCCGGGCTATTCGATCCGCGTCACCGCCAGCGGACCGCAAGCCCTGCAGGCGCTCGACGCACTGGAGCAGCTGGTGGCCTCACGCTTCGGCGAGGAATGCTGACGGCGTCTTTGCCCGGCGTATGCCGACAGCGCTTGGAGCCATTCAGCGTTTGATGGGATCGCCGATCCGCTCGGGTTCTCGCTCGGGTTCTTGTTCCGACGCAATTCCGGACGGAAAACCGCTTGGCGCTTTCCTGGAATTGTTACCGCAAAGACATGCACGAATAAAGATTTCTTTATATCCCATTGTCGTTTGAATGCCGATCTGCTAGTCAGGCCGGCAATTCGCGCCCTTCCACGCGCCGTCCGGCGCCGGCGCGTGCCACAGACAAATCACACCGGAGCACTGCCATGACGGGTAGCAAGGACTATGTGGTCGCCGACATTTCGCTTGCCGGCTGGGGCCGCAAGGAGATCGAGATCGCCGAAACCGAAATGCCGGGCCTGATGGCCTGCCGCGACGAATTCGGCGACAAGAAGCCGCTCAAGGGCGCGCGCATCACCGGCTCGCTGCACATGACGATCCAGACCGCGGTTCTGATCGAAACGCTGAAGGCGCTGGGCGCCGACATCCGCTGGGCCTCGTGCAACATCTTCTCGACCCAGGACCATGCCGCCGCCGCGATCGCCGAGGCCGGCATCCCGGTGTTCGCCATCAAGGGCGAAACGCTCGAGGACTATTGGGAATACACCGACAAGATCTTCCAGTGGGCCGATGGCGGCACCTCCAACATGATCCTCGACGATGGCGGCGACGCCACCATGTACATCCTGATCGGCGCCCGCGCCGAGGCCGGCGAGGACGTGCTGTCCAATCCGGGCAGCGAGGAGGAAGAGATCCTGTTCGCCCAGATCAAGAAGCGCCTGAAGGCATCGCCCGGCTTCTTCACCAAGCAGAAGGAAGCGATCCGCGGCGTCACCGAGGAGACGACCACCGGCGTCAACCGGCTCTACCAACTGCAGAAGAAGGGCCTGCTGCCGTTCCCGGCGATCAACGTCAATGACTCGGTGACCAAGTCGAAATTCGACAACAAGTACGGCTGCAAGGAATCGCTGGTCGACGGCATCCGCCGCGGCACCGACACGATGATGGCCGGCAAGGTCGCCGTGGTCTGCGGCTATGGCGACGTCGGCAAGGGCTCGTCGGCCTCGCTGAAGGGCGCCGGCGCCCGCGTCAAGGTCACCGAGGTCGACCCGATCTGCGCGCTGCAGGCGGCGATGGACGGTTTCGAGGTGGTCACGCTGGAAGACGCGGCACCCACCGCCGACATCGTCATCACCACCACCGGCAACAAGGATGTCGTCACCCTTGACCACATGCGGTCGATGAAAGACATGGTGATCGTCGGCAATATCGGCCACTTCGACAACGAGATCCAGGTGGCGTCGCTGCGCAATCTGAAATGGACCAACGTAAAGCCGCAGGTCGACATGATCACCTTCCCGGACGGCAAGCGGATGATCCTTTTGTCCGAGGGTCGCCTGCTCAACCTCGGCAACGCCACCGGCCATCCGAGCTTCGTCATGTCGGCGTCCTTCACCAACCAGGTGCTGGCGCAGATCGAGCTCTACAGCAAGCACGGCCAGTACCAGAACCAGGTCTACGTGCTGCCGAAGCACCTGGACGAGAAGGTCGCGCGCCTGCATCTTGGCAAGCTCGGCGCGCGCCTGACCGAACTGTCCGGCGAACAGGCCGCCTATATCGGCGTGACGCCGCAAGGGCCGTTTAAGCCGGAACACTACCGCTATTAACCAAAACAGAAATTGCCACTAGATATTGAGGCCGGGCGATTGACATTTCGCCCGGCTTTATTTTTGCGCGGAATGATTCTTCACGCCGATTCCAGCAGGCGTTATTGTTGTGATTCGCGGTCCGGGGGACGAGGGCCGGGATACGCAATCTGGGCGGTCTTGCATTCAGGCGGCGAAGAGGACCAAGACATGCCGGGGGAAAACCCGCCTCGCGCGGGACAGGCCGTTTCCGGCGGCCATAGCGATTCGGTGACATCGGGCTCCGCCGTCAGGGGCGGGCATCTGTTGTGGCGTGGCGGTGCCCGCGCGGCGACGCTTCTCGCCGGCTCGGCGCTTTGCAGCCCGTTGCTTGGCCTTGCGGCTCATGCCGAAACCGTCGCGCAATCGGCCGGGCTGTCGGTCAGCACGGTCGAGGTGATGCAGCTCGCCATGTTCGCCGGGGTCATGGGGGCCGCCCTTGTCTCGGCCATCTTCCTGATCCGCGAAAGAGCCCGCACTTCGGCGCAGAACGCCGAACTCAGGACCCGAATCGCCGACGTCAACGCGGCGCTGCAGCGTTCCGAGGCGCTGCTCAATCTGCGCGACCAGCGCGTCGTGGTATGGGCTTCCGAGAACAAGAAGCCGGAGCTCATCGGAACATTGCCGCTGGAGAGCGGCGCACCCGAGGACCGGGCCGCTTTCCTTGCATTCGGCCGCTGGCTGATGCCGCGTTCGGCCGCGGCACTCGAACATGCCGTGGCGGCCCTGCGCGAAAAGGCAAGGGCCTTCGATCTGGTCATCGAGACACAGGCCGGAGTGCCGCTCGAGGTGCAAGGGCGCAAGAGCGCGGCGCATGTGCTGGTGCGCTTCGTGTCGCTGTCGGAAACGCTGCGCAGCCAGGCGCGGCTGAAGATCGAGAACCAGCGGCTCAGCGCCGACTACGAGACAATGCTCGGCCTGCTCGACGCCCTGAAGATGCCGACATGGCTGCGCTCCGCCGACGGCCGGCTGAAATGGGTCAACCGCGCCTATGCCGAGGCGGTCGAGGCGCAAAATGCAGAAGCGGCGGTGCGCGAGGCCAAGGAATTCCTGGGCGGACAGGCGCGCGAGCAGATCGCCGAGCAGCACAAGGCGCGCCCGGTGTTCGAACAGACGCTGTCCACGGTGATCGAAGGCGATCGCCGGATGTTCTCAGTGACGGATTTCGCCGGCACGGACGGCTCGGCTGGACTTGCCTGCGACACCAGCGCCACCGAAACCATCCGCGGCGAATATGAGCGCACGGTGCGCAGCCACGCCGACACGCTCGATCAGCTCAACACCGCCGTTGCCATCTTCGACGCCAATGAGAAGCTGCGCTTCTTCAACCAGGCATTCCAGAAACTGTGGAACCTCGACAGCGGCTTCCTGCACAGCGCCCCGGACAATGCCTTGCTGCTCGACCGGCTGCGCAGCGAGGGCAAGATCGCCGAACAGCCGGAGTGGCGGCGCTGGAAGGAAGGCCTGCTCGGCGCCTATCGCGCAGTCGAATCGCAGGAGCACTGGTGGCACCTGCCCGACGGCAAGACCATCCGCGTGGTGGCCAACCCGCAGCCCAAGGGCGGCGTCACCTGGGTGTTCGAGAACCTGACCGAGAAGATGGACCTCGAAAGCCGCTACCAGACGGCGGTGCGCGTGCAGGGCGAGACGCTGGACAATCTTGCCGAGGGTGTCGCGGTGTTCGGTCCGGACGGACGGCTTCGGCTGTCGAACCCGGCTTTCGTCGCGCTGTGGGGTCTAAACCAGGACGTGGTCAAGCCCAATGTGCATGTCTCGGCGATCCGCGACCTCTGTGACCGGCGTGCCAAGGACAGCCCTTGGGGCGGCTTCGTCGCCGCCATCACCGGATTCGACGACGAACGCCGCGACCGCCACGGCCAGAGCGAGCTCGTCGACGGCACGGTGCTCAGCCACGCGGTGATCCATTTGCCCAACGGGCAAGTGATGATGACCTTCGTCGACGTCACCGACAGCGTCAATGTCGAGCGGGCGCTGAAGGACAAGAACGAGGCGCTGGAGCGGTCCGACCAGCTGAAGAACGAGTTCGTGCAGCACGTTTCCTACGAGCTGCGCTCGCCGCTGACCAACATCATCGGCTTCACCGAGCTGCTGTCGCTGCCGTCGACCGGGCCGTTGACGCCGAAGCAGCGCGAATATGTCGAGCATGTCGGCTCGTCCTCCTCGGTGCTGCTCACCATCGTCAACGACATACTGGATCTCGCCACCGTCGATGCCGGCATCATGCAGCTCGACATCTCCGAGGTCAGCGTCGACCGGACCATCGCGGCGGCCGCCGAGCTTGTGGCCGACCGGCTGGAGGAGCATTCGATCACGCTCAAGGTCGAAGCCGCGGCGGCGCCGAAGAGCTTCCATGGCGACGAGACCCGCATCCGCCAGATTCTCTACAATCTGTTGAGCAACGCCGCGAACTACGCGCCGGAAGCAAGCACCGTCACCCTCGCCTGCCGCCAACTCGCCGACGGCGTGGAATTCTCCGTCCATGACGACGGGCCCGGCATGCCGCCGGACGTGCTGGATTCGGTGTTCCGCCGCTTCGAGCCGCGGACCAATGGCGGGCGCCGGCGTGGTGCCGGGCTCGGCCTGTCGATCGTCAAAAGCTTCGTCGAGCTGCATGGCGGCAGCGTCCGCATCGAGACCGGCAAGGACAAGGGCACCACCGTCATCTGCACCTTCCCGGCCGCGCCCTCGGGCATTCGCGCCGCGGCCGAGTAGCGGACCTCATGGCAGGGCTGGAACGTTTTCTCGCCGACGAAGCCGCCACGGCAAGGCTGGGTGAAGACCTGGCGATGGCGCTGCGCCCGGGCGACGTGTTGGCGCTCAAAGGCGATCTCGGCGCCGGCAAGTCGACACTGGCGCGGTCGCTCATCCGGGCCCTGGCCGACGATGCCGGCCTCGACGTGCCAAGCCCGACTTTCACGCTGGTGCAGACCTACGACACGCGCTTTCCGGTGCATCATTTCGATCTCTACCGCCTTTCGGCAGCCGCTGAACTCGACGAACTCGGCTTCGACGACGCGCTGGCGCAAGGGGCGGCCCTGGTCGAATGGCCAGAACGCGCCGAGACCGCCCTGCCGGACGGCACGCTCTGGGTCGAGCTCGCGCATCAGGGCGACGGCCGCCTGGCGAAACTGTCGGGACAAGGGGCGGCCTTCGATCGCGCGGCGCGCTCGCTGGCGATGCGCGATTTCCTGGCCACGGCCGGCTGGGGCGAAGCCGGCAGGCGCTTCTTCGTCGGCGACGCCTCAGCCCGTTCCTATGAGATCGTCTCGCTTGCCGGCCTCGCGCCGCGCGTGCTGATGAACTCGCCGCGACTGGTGCTCGGTCCGCCGGTGCGCGACGGCAAGCCCTATGCGGTGATCGCCCACACCGCGCAATCGGTCACCGCCTTCGTCGCCCTCGACCGCGCCTTGCTGGCGGCGGGCGTCAGCGTGCCGGAGATCCATGCCGAGGATCTCGAGCAGGGCTTTTTGCTCCTTGAACATCTCGGTGCGGAAGGGTTCCTGAACAGCGATGGCGAGCCGATCGCCGAGCGCTATGCCGCGGCGGCCGAGCTGCTGGCGATGATGCATGGCAAGGCCTGGCCCGACAGGATGGAAGCCGCGCCGGGCGTCTTTCATGACGTGCCGCCCTTCGACCGCGAGGCGATGCTGATCGAGGCCGACCTGCTGGTTGACTGGTATGTGCCGATGCTGACCGGCAAGCCGGCGAGCAATGCCCTGCTGGCCGGCTACCACACCGAATGGAACAAGGTGCTCGACCGGCTCAAGGGCAGCCAATACACGCTGATGCTGCGCGACTTCCATTCGCCGAACATCATCTGGCGCGGCGACAGAACCGGCCACGACCGGCTCGGCGTCGTCGATGTCCAGGATGCGCTGATCGGCCCCGCCGCCTATGACGTCGCCTCGCTCGCCATGGACGCTCGCGTGACCATCTCGCCCGCGATCGAGAAGCGGACGCTCGATGCCTATGTCGCGGCGCGCCATGCCGCCGGCGCCTTCGATGAAGCAGCGTTCCGGGAGGCCTACGCCATCATGGCGGCGCAGCGCAATTCGAAGATCCTCGGCATTTTCGTGCGGCTGGAGAAGCGTGACGGCAAGCCCTTCTACCTCAAGCACCTGCCGCGCATCCGCGACTATCTCAGAAGAGCGCTGGCGCACCCGGCACTTGCCGGGCTACACGACTTCTACGCCGCCCATGGCCTGCTGGAAGAACGAACGCCGTGACCGCAAATCCCAGGACCGCAATGGTGCTCGCCGCCGGGCTCGGAAAGCGCATGCGTCCGATCACCGACACGATACCGAAGCCGCTGGTGGAGATCGCCGGCAAGACCTTGCTCGACTGGGGGCTGGACAGCCTTGCAAGTGCCGGTGTCGATAAGGCCGTAGTCAACGTCCACTATCTTCCGGACCAGATCATCGCCCATATCGCCGACCGCGGTGCGCCGAGGATCGCCATTTCCGACGAGCGCGAGATGCTGCTGGACTCGGCCGGCGGCATCGTCAAGGCGCTGCCCCTGCTGGGGAAAGAGCCGTTCTACATCATCAACGCCGACACGTTCTGGATCGACAGCGGCCAGCCCAGCCTCGAGCGTCTTTCCCTTGCATGGGACGCTGCCAGAATGGATATTCTGCTGATGCTTACCGATCTCGATTCCGCCACCGGACATTGCGTCGGCACCGATTTCCTGGTGGCGCCGGACGGCGCCTTGCAGCGCTCGAAAGGCGATCCGGCCGGCCTGATCTATGCCGGGGCCGCGATTGTCCATCCGCGTATCTTCAAGGACGCGCCGACGGGCCCGCATTCGCTCAACGCCTATTTCGACAAGGCGATCACGGCCGGACGGCTGTTCGGCATGCAGATGCAGGGCCGCTGGATCACGGTCGGCACGCCCGACGCCATTCCGCCCGCCGAGGCAGCGGTCGCCGGCGCACTCGCGAAAGCGATATGAGCGGCTCGCGCCGCGTTTTCTCAATCCCGTCCGGAGCGCCGTTCCTGCCGACGCTGGCGGAAGCGTTGCTGCACGGTCGGCTGGTGCCCGGCTTCCGTTTCAACGGCGATCCGCTGGCGCTCGCCGACGCCACCATCTATGTGCCGACGCGGCGCGCGGCGCGCGCGCTGCGCGGCGCCTTCGTCGATATTCTGGGGGTTCGCTCGGCCATCCTGCCGACGGTCAGGCCGCTCGGCGAATTCGATGAGGACGAGGCGGCCTTCGACGCCGAAGCGGCGCCGGCCATCGAGCTCGCGCCGCCGATTGCCGCGCAGGAGCGGCTGCTTCTCCTGGCGCCGCTGGTGCGCGCGTGGAAGGCAAGCCTGCCGTCGCATGTCGCGGCGCGGTTCAACGAGGAATTCGTGGTGCCGGCTTCGGCGGCCGATGCTGTCTGGCTGGCGCGCGACCTTGCCCGGCTGATGGACGAAATCGAGACCGAAGGCACGGATTGGGCGAAGCTCGCCGGGCTGGTCAGCGGCAATCTCGCCGGCTGGTGGCAGGTGACGCTCGATTTCCTCGGCATCGTCACCGACAACTGGCCGAAGCTGCTCGCCGAACGCGGCCTCTCCAATCCGGCCGCGCACCGGAGCGCGCTGATCCGGCTGGAGGCCGCGCGGCTGAAACGCAACCGGCCGGCCGGGCCGGTGATCGCCGCAGGCTCGACCGGCTCCATCCCCGCGACCGCCGAGCTGCTCGGCGTGATCGCCGGCTTGCCCAATGGCGCCGTCGTGCTGCCCGGCCTCGACAAGGGACTGGACGAGGCCTCCTTCGCCGCCATTTCGGCGCCCGGCGCACGGCCGGCCACGCTCGGCCACCCGCAATTCGGCCTGGCGAAGCTGATCGGCGGTATCGGCGTGCCGCGCGCGGATGTCGAGGAGATCGTCCCGGCGGACCGGGCGCTGGCAATCCGCGCGGCCCTAGTCGGCGAGGCGCTACGGCCGGCCGAAACCACCGAATTGTGGACCGAGACGCGCCCCGGCTTCGAGGCCGAGGACATCCGGCAGGCCCTGGCCGGCGTGACGCTGGTGGAGGCTGCCAACGAGCGCGACGAGGCGGTCGCGATCGCGATCGCGCTGAAGCGCGCCGTCGAGCAGCCGGGCCAGCGCGCCGCACTTGTCACCGGTGATCGCGCGCTGGCGCGGCGCGTCTCTGTCGAGTTGCTGCGCTTCGGCGTCGCCGCCGACGATTCCGGTGGCACGCCGCTCACCAACACGCCAGCGGCCACGCTGCTGAGGCTGGCGCTGCAAGCCGTGTTCCGTCCCGGCGATCCGGTCGCCCTGCTCTCGCTGCTCAAGCACCCGCTACTGGGCCTCGGTCTCGATCGGACGAGCGTGCGCCCTGCGGCGGAGATCGTCGAACTGGTGGCACTGCGCGGCGGTACCGGGCGGCCGGACGCGGCCTCGCTGGCATCGCTTTTCGAGGCCCGCCTTTCGGGTCTCGGCGACAGCCGCCCGCCCTTCTGGTTCGCGCGGCTGACGGTGCGCGGGATCGAGCAGGCGCGGGATATGCTTGCCCGGCTTGCCGAGGCCCTGGCCCCGCTCACAGCCTTTCGCGGCGAACAGGACGCCGATCTTGCCGCGTTGACGCGGGCCAGCGTTATTGCGCTGGAGAACCTTGGCCGGGCAGCCGATGGCGGCCCAGCGGAACTTTATGCCGGCGACGCCGGTGAGAAGCTCGCCGAACTGCTGCGCGGCCTGGTCGCCGC
>NZ_RZSG01000409.1:0-5382 GCF_003997725.1 Mesorhizobium sp. M4A.F.Ca.ET.050.02.1.1 | reverse complement strand
TCCGGCTAACTGCCTGATAGAGATCGAGCTGCACTTGGCCGTCGATCTGGTTGTCGAGCGCGTCGATCTCGCGATAGAGCGCCGGCAGCGCGAAGCCGTCGCGCACCACGGCAAAGGTGCGCACCACGTCGGCGGCGGTGCGTCCGGTGGCCTCCTGCAGCCGGTTCACGAAGGACGGTCCGCCGCGATTGACGAGGTCGTTGGCGACCACGCGGGCGATGATCTCGCGGCGCAGCCGGTGGCCGTCGATCTCGGCGGCGTATTTCTTCGCCATCCGGTCCGGGAAATAGCCAAGCAGATCGCGCTCGAAATGCGGATCGTCAGGCACGTCGCTGGCGACGATGTCGGAGAACAGCACGATCTTGGCATAGGCCAGCAGCACACCGAGTTCGGCCCGGGTCAACGGCTCGCCACGCGCCTCGCGCTCGGCAAGGGCCGCCGGGGATGGCAGCGTCTCGACCGCACGGTTGAGCAGGCCCCGCGCCTCCAGCGCCGTCATGAAGCGGCTCTGATGCGCGATGTCGGCCAGCCCACGCTTGCGGGCGATCGAGAGCGCCAGCGTCTGCTGGTAGTTGTTGGACAGCACCAGCCCGCCGACCTCGCCGGTCATCTCCGAGAGCAATTTGTTGCGCGCCGGCCGGGCTAGCTGGCCTTTGCGCATGGCCGATGCCAGCGCGATCTTGATGTTGACCTCGACGTCGGAGCAGTTGACGCCGGCGGAATTGTCGATGGCGTCGGAATTACAGCGGCCGCCGGCAAGCCCGAATTCGATGCGTGCCCGCTGCGTGACGCCGAGATTGGCGCCCTCGCCGATGACTTTGGCGCGCACGTCGAGCGCGGTGACGCGGATGGCGTCGTTGGCGCGGTCGCCGACATCGGCGTTGGTTTCGGTCGAAGCCCTGAGATAGGTGCCGATGCCGCCGAACCACAGCAGGTCGACAGGCGCCTTGAGGATGGCATTCATGATCTCGACTGGCGTCGCGGTGGTCTTGCCAAGCCCGATCGCGGCGGCGGCCGCCGGTGGCAGCGTGATCGACTTCTGATTGCGCGAGACGATGACGCCGCCTTGCGACAGTTTCGACTTGTCGTAGTCCTGCCAGGACGAGCGTGGCAGCGCGAACATGCGCTCCCGCTCGGCCATCGACGCCGCCATGTCCGGATCGGGATCGATGAAGATGTCGCGATGGTCGAAGGCGGCGATCAGCCGCGTCTGCGGCGACAACAGCATCCCGTTGCCGAACACGTCGCCCGACATGTCGCCGACTCCGACGACGGTGAAGGGCGAGGTCTGGATGTCGCGGTTCATCTCGCTGAAGTGCCGCTTGACCGCTTCCCAGGCGCCTTTGGCGGTGATGCCCATCTTCTTGTGGTCGTAGCCGGCCGAGCCGCCGCTGGCGAAGGCATCGTCCAGCCAGAAGCCGTGCTTCTCGGAGATCGCGTTGGCGGTGTCGGAGAAGGTCGCCGTGCCCTTGTCGGCGGCGACGACGAAATAGGGATCGTCAGGATCGCGCCGGACCACGCCGGCCGGCGGGATGACGCCGTCTATGCCGATATTGTCAGTGATCGACAAAAGGCTGGAGACATAGTTTTTGTAGGCCGAGGTGCCGGCCTCGAAGATGGCGTCGCGGCTGCCGCCGACGGGCAGACGCTTCGGATAGAAACCGCCCTTGGCGCCGACCGGCACGATGACGGCGTTCTTGACCTGTTGCGCCTTGACCAGGCCCAGCACCTCGGTGCGGTAGTCCTGGGCGCGGTCCGACCAGCGCAGGCCACCACGTGCGACCGGGCCGAAGCGCAGATGCACGCCCTCGACCTCGGAACCATAGACGAAGATCTCGCGCCACGGCCGCGGCGCCGGCAAGCCGTCGACCGCCTGCGAATCGAGCTTGATCGCCAGCGACTGCCCTCGCTCCTTCGTTCCGGCAACGAAATGATTGGTGCGCAGCGACGCTTCGATTAGATTGAGGTAGCGGCGGATGATGGTGTCGTCATCGATATTGGGCACCTCCTCCAGCGCATCCTTGATCTTGGCCTTGAGATGCTTGGCCGCCACCACGCCTTCCGTGTCGGCCGCCGGCCCGAGGCGGGCGACGAACAGCGCATGCAGGCCGCGCGCGATGTCGGGATAGCGGTTGAGCGCGGCTGCGATGAAATCCTGGCTCTGCGGAATGCCGGCCTGCTGCAGGTAGCGCCCATAGGCGCGCAGGATGGTGATCTCGCCCGACCACAGGCCGGCCGTCTGGGCAAGGCCATTGTAGCCGTCATTGTCGACGTCGCCGCGCCAGACCGACAGGAACGCATCCTCGAAAAGCCCGCCGCCGCCGGAAAGGTCGATCGGCTTACCGTAGCTGTTCTCCAGCTCCATGTCGTGGATGAAGACCATGCTGGACGGGTCCTCGCCGACCTCGAATGTGCGCTCGCTGATGACGCGGAAGCCGATGTTCTCCAGAACCGGCACCCGCCGCGACAGCGCCACCGGGCTGCCGTGGTGATAGATCTTCAGCGCCGCCTGATTCGGCTTCTGATCGGCGTGGCGGTAGTAGTCGATAGCTATCGGATTGGCCGCGCTGATTTTGGCGATGCGCCCGGCATCGGCCAGTGCCACCGCCGGAGAGAAGCTGTCGCGGTAGCTTTCGGAGAAGCGCGCTGCGATTGCCGTCAGCGCTCTCTCCGTGCCGGTTTCGGCCGCGGTCTCGCGCAGCGCATCGTCCCAGGTGCGCACGATGTCGCGGATCGCCGCCTCGATCGTTGCCTGCTCGACCTTCGGCGTCTTGCCGCCGGAGCGGCCGATGATGAAGTGGACGCGCGCCAGCCCGCCCTCGGGGAAGGCCGGATAGTAGGCCGACAGCCGGCCCGCGAAGACGGTCTTGAGGTAGGTGCCGATCTTCTCGCGCGCGACGCTGTCGTAGCGGTCGCGCGGCACGAAGACGAGGATCGAGACGAAACGGTCGAACTGGTCGACGCGCACCAGTGCCCTGACGCGCGGCCGCTCGATCAGGCCGAGGATCGCCTCGGCATGCTTCCTCAAGATCGGCACCGGGACCTGGAACAGCTCGTCGCGCGGGTAGCTTTCCAGCACGTTGATCAGCGCCTTGCCGGAATGGTCGTTCGGATTGAAGCCGGATTTGGCGATGATGGTCTCGGCCTTGGAACGCAGATAGGGGATCTTCATCACCGAGCGCGTGTAGGCGGTCGAGGTGAACAGGCCGACGATGCGCAATTCGCCGGAAAGCGTGCCCTTGGCGGTGTAGGTCTTGACGCCGATGTAGTCGAGATAGATGCGCCGGTGCACCGCAGACTTGGCGTTGGCCTTGGTGACGATCAGTGGCTCCGGCCCATGCAGGAAGGCGCGGATTTCGGGCGTCGTCGTCACCGCTTCGGTACCACGCCTCAGCACCAGAACATCCGGGTCGGAGAGGATGCCGAGCCCTGGCTTGTCGGCGCGCTCCAGCGTGCCGCTCTTTTCGCCGCCGGTGTATTTGAACTCGCGCATGCCGAGGAAGGTGAAATTGTCGTCGCGCAGCCATTCGAGGAAGGCAATCGCCTCGGTGACATGCGCCTTGTCGAGCGGCACCGGCGCGTAGCGGAATTCCGAGATCGCCTGGTCGAGGCGGGCAAGCATCGGCTTCCAGTCGGTGACGGCGGCGCGCACCTGGACCAGCAGCTTCTTCAAATGCCCGGCCAGCGCGTCGGCCAGTTCGGCGGAAAGGCGCCCGATGTGGACATGCACGACGCTCAGCCGGTCGTGGCTGCCGTCGTCCTTGGCGTATCCGCCATCGCCGAGGATCTCCTCCACGCCGCCCTTGCCGTGCCTGACGGCGACGACGGGATGGGTGACCAGCAACGGCTCGCCGGCGGTCTCGGTGATCTCACCGAGGATGGAATCGAACAGGAACGGCATGTTGTCGTTGACGACGGTGATCACCGTCACCGGCCGGCCCTGGCGCGCCACGCCGGACTCGGTGTCGATGGCGACGATCGAGTCGCCCTTCTTGTGCCTGGCGATGGCGCGGCCGGCGAGGTCGGCGGCGCGCTCGAGGTCGGCGACCTCATAGGCAGCGACGTCTTCCGCCGGCGCGCGAGCCAGAAGGTAGTCGGCAAGCCGGCCTGGTCTCTCGCCGCCCTTCGCCGCGCCTCCCTTTGCTGGAACCGTCTTTTTCGGCTGGCTTGCGGTTTTGAGGCTGGCCATGATGCGAAGTCCCTCCCGTCACATGCTTTTGCGATTATGGTAGCAGATGACCGCCATTTGGCGACAAAGGTTTGACGGCTTGCAAAGATTCTTCGGGATTTTGATCGCAAATCGGCAGCGAATGAGAAGGACGAGCCCAATGAGCGCCAGGAAGACCGCCAAAACCACCGGCAAGATCACCGCGCTCGACCTCGCCCAGGCTGAACTCAGCGAGGCGACGAAAGCCTATTTCGTCAAATGCGAGGAAAAGCTCGGCCTGGTGCCCAATGTGCTGAAAGCCTATGCCTTCGACGAGAAGAAGCTGCGCGCCTTCACCGACATGTACAACGATTTGATGCTGGGCGAGTCCGGCCTGTCGAAGCTGGAGCGCGAGATGATCGCCGTCGTCGTCTCCTCGATCAACCATTGCTACTATTGCCTGACCGCGCATGGCGCGGCGGTGCGCCAGCTTTCGGGCGATCCTTCCCTCGGCGAGATGATGGCGATGAATTTCCGCGCCGCCGACCTCTCACCCAAGCAGACCGCGATGCTCGAATTCGCCGTCAAGCTGACGGAGGAACCGGCGAAGATCATCGAGGCGGACCGCGCCGCCTTGCGCAAGGCCGGCTTTTCCGACCGCGACATCTGGGACATCGCCTCGACCGCCGCCTTCTTCAACATGTCGAACCGCGTGGCCGCGGCCGTCGACATGCGACCGAACGATGAATACCACGCCATGGCAAGATAGCCGGGCTGGTCACCTCAGTTATTGGCATCGCGCATTCGCATTGCTTCTTCGCTGTTTTGGTCCGATGATCAACGATTGCGGCATAGCCGCATGTCGCTAGCGGCACGGCCGCATGCCGGTTCGCTGCCGCCGATCAAGGGAGGAGAACATGGCGAAGTTTCTCTATGTCTATCACGGCTCCGGCAAGATGCCGACCGACGAAGCCGAGCGGAAGGCGGCGATGGATGCCTGGAACGGCTGGTACGGCAAGCTCGGCTCGGCCGTGGTCGACGGCGGCAATCCGGTCGGCATGTCGAAAACGGTGCTGCCCAGCGGCAAGGTCGAGAACAATGGCGGCAGCAATCCGACCGCCGGCTACACCGTCGTCGAAGCCAGGGATATCGACGATGCCGTCGCCAAAGCCAAGGATTGCCCGATCCTGATGAATCCCGCCTTCAGCGTCGAGATCGCGCCTATCATCGAGATG
>NZ_RZSG01000408.1:0-5384 GCF_003997725.1 Mesorhizobium sp. M4A.F.Ca.ET.050.02.1.1 | reverse complement strand
ATGTCATGCAGGCCATCGCCAACGAGAACAACCTTGCCGAGACCGCCTTTGCGCGGCCGAACGGCAAGGGCTGGGATCTGCGCTGGTTCACCCCGGTCCATGAAGCCGACTTCTGCGGCCACGCCACGCTGGCCACCGCCCATGTGCTAGCCCAGGAACATGATATCGCCGGCGACATGGCCTTCGCCACGCGGGTGGGCGAGCTGAGGGTTTCCGGGCGCGACGGCGCCTACCAGCTCGATCTGCCCTGCTTTCCGCCGCAGCCCGTCGACGCCGAGTTGGCGTCCGCGCTTCAGGATACCGTTTCGGCGCGCCCGGTTGCGAGCTTCCGCAACTTCGAGAACCTGTTCGTCGAGCTGGCCGACGAAGCCGCCGTGCGCTCCTTTGTCCCGGACCTGTCCGGGATTGCGACGTTCCACCCTCTCGGCGTGGTCGTCACCGCGCGCGGCGAGACCCATGATTTCGTGTCCCGCTACTTCGCGCCCGGCGCGGGCATTCCCGAAGATCCGGTGACCGGCTCCATCCACGCGACGCTGATACCCTATTGGTCCGAAAAGCTCGGCAAGACGGAGCTGTCGGCTTTCCAGTGCTCGCAGCGCGGCGGTCACTTATTGTGCGAGCTGGCCGGAGACCGTGTGCGCATCACAGGCCGCGCGAAGACCTTCATGAAGGCGGAAATCTATCTGCCCGACTGAACGGGCCCTCAGACTATGGTGCGGAAGCTTGAATGCCGCCGGGCTCTCGCGAGAGATCGGGCATGATCAAAGGAAGCCTTGGCCGGCCGTGTATTTCTGACGCAGGCGCCTGTAAAGCCACCTGAAATAGGGGAGGTTTCGCCTGCGGTGCACAAACACCGTTTGGCCGAACGGCTGCTCGCTCGCCGGCGCCGATGGATCGTGCCACTCCTGCGACGGGCTGCGAAAAATGGCGGCGCCCTGCTGCCTGGCAAGGATCGTCAGCACCGATTGATCATGCCGATGCTCGACGAAGCCGGGCAGGTTGGGAAGGCCGTGGATGTTCGGCATGTCGGTCAGGCGAACCTCGCTCGCCATGGCCGTCGCCAGCAGCTTGAGGAAAGCCCTCGCTTCCGGCCCGGCGCGGTAGAGCTGCATGCCGGCCCATAGCTGCGGCAGCGACCAGAACTCCTCCCGGTCGGCATCCATTTCGACAAAGCAGTCGCGCTTGGTCCAGGCGCCCTGCAGCATCCGGCCGCCCATCTTGAACAGGCATACCGGGTGCTGGCTGGAAAGCGCGATCAGAGGCGCCGGGTCGGCAATGAAAGTCAGTGCGGCGTCGCTGTAGAGGACCGGCGTGCCGTCCGGCACGCGGTTCATCATGTCCAGGGTGATGAACGGCTTCCACAGCCAGTAGCCGGCGCCGCGCGGCGCGGCCATGATCGATGGGTATTTTCGCGCCAGGTCGACCAGCACCGGGTGGTCCGGCGTATAGAGATGACTGTCGAGGCCTAAGCGGCGCGCGCTCTTCAGCAGCAGCTTGCCGGCCTGCGACAGGTTCGGCGTCGCATAGCTGACATGGACGGCGCGCATCAGCCCGCCTGTTCGGTCCTGGCGAAGCTCGCGCGATCGGCGAAGCGCGCATACCAGTCGCTGATGTCGGCAAATCGGGCAAGCAATTCACGCCCTTCTGCGACCTTGACGAAATGGCCGACGATCGGTGCCGCGTGCAGGTCGGCAAGGGTCAGTTGCGACCCCAGCAGCCACGGCCCGTCGGCCTTCAGCGCCGACAGTGTCCGCAGCACAGCTTCCGCTTGCGACAGGCCCTTGGCGATCAGGGCCTCGTCGGGCGGATTTTGCTCCAGCCGCTCGACGGCGACATCCCAGACCATGGCGCGGTAGCCATAGGCGTCGAGCAGGCCGGTGATCTGGTTCATCCTTGCCCGGCTGCGCGCGTCTTTTGGCTGCAGCGCCGGGCCGTCGAAGGCCTCGTCGGCATAGCGGGCGATCGCGCTCGCCTCGAACAGGCGAAAGCCGTCACGCTCGAAAGCCGGGATGCGGCCGAACGGATGATGTTCAAGATACCAGGCCGGAACGCCTTCCGGGGCAAAGACATCGACGGGCACGAGGTCGTAGCCGATGCCTTTCTCTTCCAGCGCCAGCCGCGCGATGCGGACATAGACGCTGTAGTCGGCGCCGTACAGGATTGGCTTGCTCATCGTCAGCCCCTTGCTTCCGCTCGTGTTGCTGCCCAAAAAGCGAAGGCTCCTTTCGGAGCCTTCGGCATGTCGAAATTTGGGTTCTTACCCCATGGCCTTCTGTAGGTTCTCGTCGATCTTGTCGAGGAAACCGGTGGTCGACAGCCAGGGCTGGTCGGGGCCGATGAGCAGCGATAGGTCCTTGGTCATGAAGCCGGACTCCACCGTCTGGATGCAGACCTTTTCCAAGGTCTCGGCGAAGCGTTTCAGTTCGGCATTGTCGTCGAGCTTGGCGCGGTGCGCGAGACCGCGCGTCCAGGCGAAGATCGAGGCGATCGAGTTGGTCGAGGTCTCCTCGCCCTTCTGGTGCTGGCGGTAGTGGCGGGTGACGGTGCCGTGCGCGGCCTCCGCTTCCACGGTCTTGCCGTCTGGCGTCATCAGCACCGAGGTCATCAGGCCGAGCGAGCCGAAGCCTTGCGCCACCGTGTCCGACTGAACGTCGCCGTCGTAGTTCTTGCAGGCCCAGACATAGCCGCCCGACCATTTCAGGCTGGAGGCCACCATGTCGTCGATCAGCCGGTGCTCGTACCAGAGTTTCTTGGCCTTGAACTCGGCCTCGAATTCCTGCTCGTAGACTTCCTGGAAGATGTCCTTGAAGCGGCCGTCATAGGCCTTGAGGATGGTGTTCTTGGTCGAAAGATAGACCGGATAGTTGCGCAGCAGGCCGTAGTTCAGCGAGGCGCGGGCGAACTCGCGGATCGATTCGTCCAGATTGTACATGGCCATGGCGACGCCGGCGGCCGGCGCGTCGAACACGTCGTGCTCGATCACGGTGCCGTCCTCGCCGACGAACTTGATCGTCAGCTTGCCCTTGCCGGGATAGCGGAAGTCGGTGGCGCGGTACTGGTCGCCGAAAGCGTGGCGGCCGACGATGATCGGCTTGGTCCAGCCCGGCACCAGGCGCGGCACGTTCTTCATGATGATCGGTTCGCGGAAGATGGTGCCGCCGAGGATGTTGCGGATCGTGCCGTTCGGCGACTTCCACATCTTCTTCAGCTTGAATTCCTCGACGCGCTGCTCGTCGGGAGTGATCGTCGCGCATTTCACGCCGACGCCGTATTTCTTGATGGCGTTGGCCGAGTCGATCGTCACCTGGTCGTTGGTGGCGTCGCGGTGCTCGATGCCGAGATCGTAATAGTCGAGCTTGAGGTCGAGATAGGGGTGGATCAGCTTGTCCTTGATGAACTGCCAGATGATGCGGGTCATCTCGTCGCCGTCGAGTTCGACGACCGGGTTCGCCACCTTGATCTTCGCCATGGAAAGAATGCCTCGTTGCTGGGGATCGGAACGGCCTTGCCCGCATGGCTTTCGGCCGGGGATGCGCAGCGTATATCAAAGGCCTTTTGAGCGCGCAAACGCCGATCCGCCCGCGACTTCATGCCGTTCTTTGCCAAAGCTTCATTTTCACGGCCGAATATGGCAGGGGTCGCCGAAATGCCGCAAACAGCAGTTCATTGACGCCCATGCCAGCCAACGAAGATCCTAACGATACCCCCGCAGCAGGTCCGGCGATCATCCTGGTCGAGCCGCAGCTTGGCGAGAACATCGGCATGGTCGCGCGCGCCATGGCCAATTTCGGTCTTGCCGAGCTCAGGCTGGTCAATCCTCGCGACGGCTGGCCGAGCGAGAAGGCGCGCGCCGCGGCAAGCCGCGCCGATCATGTCATCGATGCGGTGCGGGTCTTCGACGATCTCGCCTCGGCGATCGCCGATCTCAATTTCGTCTTCGCCACGACGGCGCGCGAGCGCGACGGCTTCAAGGCCGTGCGCGGACCGGTCGAGGCGGGCAGGGCGCTGAGGACGCGGCAGCGTGCCGGGCAGCGCACCGGCATTCTGTTCGGCCGCGAACGCTTCGGCCTCTACAATGAGGAAGTCGGGCTCGCCGACGAGATCGTCACCTTTCCGGTCGATCCTGGCTTTTCGTCGCTCAACATCGCCCAGGCGGTGCTGTTGATGTCCTATGAATGGATGAAGTCGGGGCTGGATGACGAGACCCAAACCAACTTCTCCGGACCGGAACTCGTGCCGGCGACCAAGGAACAGTTGCAGAGCCTGTTCACCTATCTTGAAGGCGCGCTGGAGGCGCGCGGCTATTTCCGCCCGGAAGGGAAGAAACCGAAGATGGTCGACAATCTGCGTGCCGTGCTGACGCGCGCCGGTTTCGCCGAGCCGGAACTGAAGGTGCTAAGGGGCATCATCTCGTCGCTGGACAGATTTTCGCCGGCGATGCCGCGCGGCGACGGTTCCCCCGGCGACGATCCGAGACGGCTGCCCGCCGCTGCCGCGCGCGCCCGCAAGGCGGAAGCGGGCCAGGCGCACAGCACCAATGGCGACGACAATGACGCGCCGCTGGGCGGCAAGGGCACCGACAATGACTGACCGGCCGATCCTGATGTTCGATTCCGGTGTTGGCGGCCTCACGGTGCTGCGCGAGGCGCGCGTGCTGATGCCCGACCGGCGCTTCGTCTATGTCGCCGACGACGCGGCCTTTCCCTTCGGCGCCTGGGAGGAGCCGGCGCTGCGCACGCACATACTCGATCTCTTCGCCAGGCTGCTCGACCGGTTTTCGCCGGCGATCTCGGTTATCGCCTGCAACACCGCATCGACGCTGGTGATCGAAGCGCTGCGCAACAGGTTCCCCGGTCACCCCTTCATCGGCACGGTGCCGGCGGTCAAGCCGGCGGCGGAGCGCACCCGCTCCGGCCTAGTCTCGGTGCTGGCGACGCCGGGCACGGTGAAGCGGCAGTACACGCGCGACCTGATCAGCAAATGGGCGCAGAAATGCCACGTCCGCCTCGTCGGCAGCAACAATCTGGCGGGGCTGGCCGAAGTCTACATGCGCGAGGGCTTTGTCGACGAGGAGGCTGTACGCAGCGAGATCGCGCCCTGCTTCCTCGAACGCGACGGGCAGCGCACCGACATCGTCGTGCTTGCCTGCACGCACTATCCGTTCCTGGTCAACCGCATGCGCAAGACCGCGCCCTGGCCGGTGGACTGGATCGATCCGGCCGAAGCCATAGCCCGCCGCGCCATGTCCTTGCTCCCGCCGGTCAACGGATCGTCGCAAGGCGAGCCCGACATTGCCGTCTTCACCTCCGGCAAGTCTGATTTCGCCATCGGCCGGCTGATGCAGGGTTTTGGTCTGACGATCCCTTGACGGCAGGAACATCGGC
>NZ_RZSG01000407.1:0-5392 GCF_003997725.1 Mesorhizobium sp. M4A.F.Ca.ET.050.02.1.1 | reverse complement strand
GTTGGAGACCCGTACCGTCGACTGGATGCGCCAGGCGCTCGGCCTGCCCGATGGCTTTTCCGGCGTCATCCAGGATTCGGCTTCGTCGGCAACGCTGGCCGCGGTGCTGACCATGCGCGAGCGGGCGCTCGACTGGCAGGGGAACAAGGAAGGGCTGACAGGGCAGGCGAGGCTTCGCGTCTATTCCTCCGACCAGGTTCACACCTCGATCGATCGCGCCATCTGGGTCGCCGGCATCGGCGAGGAGAACCTCATCCGCATTCCGGTCGCCGGCCGTTTCCGTGCCATGGACACCGCGGCGCTCGAAGCCGCGATCGTCTCCGACCGCAACGCCGGTATGCGGCCGGCGGGTATCATCGCTTGCGTCGGCGGCACCAGCACCGGCGGCACCGACGACATCGCCGCCGCGGCTGCTGTCGCCAAACGGCACGGCCTCTATCTGCATGTCGACGCCGCCTGGGCCGGATCGGCGATGATCTGCCCGGAGTATCGGCATTTCTGGGCCGGCGTCGAAGGCGCCGATTCGATCGTCTTCAATCCGCACAAATGGCTGGGCGCGCAGTTCGACTGCTCGATCCAGTTCATCCGCCAGCCCGAAGATCTGGTGCGTACGCTGGCCATCAAGCCGGACTATCTCAAGACCCATGGTCATGACGGTATCATCAACTATTCCGAATGGTCGGTGCCGCTCGGTCGGCGGTTCCGGGCGCTCAAACTCTGGTTCCTGTTGCGGGCGCATGGGTTGGAAGGCCTGCGCGCCATGATCCGTAACCACGTCGCCTGGAGCGAAGGCCTCGCCAGGCGCCTGGCAGGCGAGGCGGATTTCGACATCGTTACCGAGCCGATGCTGTCGCTATTTTCGTTTCGGCATAAGGGAGGGGCGGGCGCCGATTCAGATGAACACAACCTTCGACTGGTCAATGCCATCAACGACGATGGCCGCATCTACCTGACCCAGACCAAAGTGGATGGTCGGGTCGCGATCCGCTTCCAGGCCGGCCAGTTCGAGGCGACGGCGGACGATATCGACGCGGCATTTGCTGTCATCACCGAAATCGCACGCTGCCTTACTTGAGGCAAGTCCCCTATCGAGCTGCGCCGGTTTTGCGATCATATGATTTTCATTAGTCGGCATCTGCCTTTTCATTGCTTTCGTTTTCGGATATACACAAGAAAAACGAAAACGGGAGGCACTAGATGTTTCTGTCCCCGCGCCATGCTGAAATCGTCCAGATGGCCCAGGATCATGGCCGTGTGCTGGTGGACGATCTGGCCACGCATTTCAACGTGACGCCGCAGACCATCCGCAAGGACCTCAACGATCTCTGCGACCAGCGCCTGCTCACACGCATCCATGGCGGCGCCCTGTTCCCCTCCGGCATCGAGAACATGGAGTATGAGGCGCGCCGCAAGATCGCCGCCGAGGAGAAGGAGGCGATCGGCCGCGCCGCCGCCAGGCTGATCCCCGACAACGCCTCGCTCTTCATCAACATCGGCACCACGACCGAGTCCGTCAGCAAGGCCTTGCTGGACCACAACGGCCTCATGGTCATCACCAATAATATCAATGTTGCCAATAGGATGCGTGTCTATCCTTCGATCGAGGTGGTGATTGCCGGCGGCGTCGTGCGTGGCTCCGACGGCGGCGTCGTCGGCGAGGCCGCCGTCGACTTCATCCGCCAGTTCAAGGTCGACTACGCCGTCATCGGCGCCTCGGCCATCGACCATGATGGCGCGCTGCTCGATTTCGATTTTCGCGAGGTGAAAGTGGCGCAAGCCATTATCGCCAACGCCAGGCACGTCATCCTGGTTTCCGACCAGACCAAGTTCGAACGCACCGCGCCGGTTCGCATCGGCCATCTGTCGCAGGTCAACACCTTCATCACCGATCGTTGCGACATCCCCTCGGTGCGCAAGATCTGCGAGGAGGCAGAGGTTCAGCTGATCGAAACATCGCTCGGCTAGGGCCGGCTAACGTGGCTTTCACGGCGCTGTGATATTTCGTTTGACATTCGTTCGTATTTCGAATTAATTCCGTAACGGTTTCGCAAAAGACCAAAAATGCTGCAATGCGAAATCGCTGGAGGATTTCTTGGACGCATCACCGATCCATGACATTTTTGTCATTGGCGGCGGCATCAACGGCTGCGGCATCGCCCGCGACGCGGTTGGTCGCGGCTTCTCGGTTTTTCTCGCCGAGATGAGCGATCTGGCCAGCGGCACCTCGTCCGGCTCGACCAAGCTGATCCATGGCGGCTTGCGCTATCTTGAGTTTTACGAATTCCGCCTGGTACGCGAAGCGCTGATGGAGCGCGAGGTTCTGTGGAAGAACGCGCCGCACATAATCTGGCCGATGCGTTTCGTGTTGCCTTACGCCAAGGGCCTGCGGCCGGCCTGGCTGATCCGGCTCGGCCTTTTCCTCTACGACCATATTGGCGGGCGCAAACTGCTGCCGGCGACGAAGACGCTGGACATGGGGACGGATCCGGCCGGCAAGCCGCTGAAGCCGCTGTTTCGCAAGGCCTTCGAATATTCCGACGGCTGGGTCAACGATGCCCGCCTGGTGGCACTGAATGCTCGCGACGCCGCCGACCGCGGCGCGATCATCCGCACCCGCACCAAGGTCGTCGGCGCGCGTCGCGAAGGCGACCTCTGGGCAATCCGGCTCGAGGACCTGAGGACCGGTGACACCGAGGAAGTCAAGGCCAGGCTTCTGGTCAACGCCGCCGGCCCCTGGGTCGATCACGTGCTTTCGGCGACGGTCGGCCAGAACGACGTCCACAATGTCCGCCTCGTGCAAGGCAGCCACATCGTCATCGCCAAGAAGTTCGATGATCCGCGCGCCTATTTCTTCCAGAACAAGGATGGCCGCATCATCTTCGCCATTCCCTATGAGGAAGAGTTCACGCTGATCGGCACCACCGACCGCGACTATCCGGGCGATCCGCATGATGTGAAGATCAGCGACACCGAGATTGACTATCTCTGCGCCGCGGCAAGCGAGTATTTCGCGCAACCGGTCAAGCGTTCCGACATCGTCTGGACCTATTCGGCCGTGCGCCCGCTTTATGACGACGGCGCCTCTAGGGCGCAGGAAGCGACCCGCGACTATGTTCTGAAAACCGATGGCGGCGAGGGGTCCGCGCCGATCATCAACGCCTTCGGCGGCAAGATCACCACCTATCGCCGGCTGTCGGAATCGATGCTGGAAAAGATCGAAAGCTTCCTCGGCAAGCGCGGAAAGCCCTGGACCTCGAACGCGCCGCTGCCGGGCGGCAATTTCCCGCCCACCGGCTTCGAGGCGCAAGTTGCGAAACTGAAGAGCGCCTATCCGTTCCTCGATCAGCGCCTGGCGCGTCGGTTGACCCGGCTCTACGGCACGCTGGCGCAGGCCGTGCTGGGGCTCGCCAAGTCGAATGCCGATCTCGGCCGCAACTTCGGCGCTGATCTCTACGAAGCCGAGGTTCGCTACCTCGTCGAAAACGAATGGGCGCTGACCGCTGAGGATGTATTGTGGCGCCGGACCAAGCGTGGCCTGCATCTCAGTCGCGAGCAGGCCGCGACGCTCGACGAATTCATGCGTGGAATAAGTCGCCGCCATGTCGCGGCGGCCGAATAGGATGGCCGTGTGATGCACAGAGCCGGGGAGGAGGCATCATGCTGGAATTGAGAAACGTGTCGAAGACGGTCGGCGCGGCGGAGCATATCCGCGACGTGTCGCTGACGCTCCAGCACGGCTCGCTGAACGTGCTGCTCGGACCGACGCTGTCCGGCAAGACCAGCCTGATGCGGCTGATGGCCGGCCTCGACGCGCCGACCTCCGGCTCGGTCTGGTTCGACGGCAAGGACGTCACCGGCCAGCCGGTGCAGAAGCGCAACGTCGCCATGGTCTATCAGCAGTTCATCAACTACCCGGCGATGACCGTTTACGAGAACATCGCCTCGCCGCTGAGGGTCGCCGGCGCCGAGCAGGCGAAGATCGACAAGGAAGTGCGCAACGCCGCGGCACTGCTGAAGCTCACGCCCTATCTCGACCGCACCCCGCTCAGCCTGTCCGGCGGCCAGCAGCAGCGCACCGCGCTCGCCCGCGCCATCGTCAAGAACGCCAGCCTCGTGCTGCTCGACGAGCCGCTCGCCAATCTCGACTACAAGCTGCGCGAGGAGCTGCGCGCCGAGCTGCCGAAGATCTTCGCCGCCGCCGGCACCATCTTCGTCTACGCCACCACCGAGCCGCACGAGGCGCTGCTGCTCGGCGGCAATACGGCGACACTTTCGGAAGGCCGCGTCACCCAGTTCGGCCCGACCATCGAGGTGTTCCGCAAGCCGGTCGACCTGGTGACGGCAAGAACCTTTGCCGATCCGCCGCTCAACACCATCGTGCTCGCCAAGAAGGGTCCGGTTTTCCTGCTCGAGGGCGGCGTGACGCTGCCGGTGCCGGCCGAGCTCACCGGCATTGCCGACGCCATCTACACGATCGGCTTCCAGCCGCATCATCTGTCGCTCGAGCGGCCCAATGCCGCCGCCGTGCCGGTGCGGGCCAAGGTCACCATCACCGAGATCACCGGCTCGGAGAGCTTCATCCATCTCGATTTCGCCGACGCCCGTTGGGTGATGCTGACCCACGGCATCCGCGACTTCGAGCCCGACGCCATGGTCGAGGTGTTCATCGATCCGCGCCACATCATGGTCTTCGACGGAAACGGCCGCGCCGTGGCCGCCGCGCCGAAGCTCGCGGCTTGAGGAGGAAGCGATGGCACGCATCGACGTCAACCACATCCGCCACTCCTACCTGCCCAATCCGCAGAAGGATTCAGATTTCGCCCTGAAGGAGGTGCACCACACCTTCGAGGATGGCGGCGCCTACGCGCTGCTCGGGCCTTCCGGCTGCGGCAAGACCACGCTTCTCAACATCATTTCGGGCCTGCTCCACCCCTCGCACGGCCAGTTGCTGTTCAACGGCAAGGACGTCACCAGGCTGTCGACTCAGGAGCGCAACATCGCCCAGGTGTTCCAGTTCCCGGTCATCTACGACACCATGACCGTCTACGACAATCTGGCCTTCCCGCTGCGCAACCGCGGCGTGCCGGAGGCCGATGTCGACCGCAAGGCGCGCGCGACGCTGGAGATGATCGCTCTGGCGTCATGGGCGAACAGGAAAGCGCGCGGCCTGACCGCCGACCAGAAGCAGAAGATCTCGCTTGGCCGCGGCTTGGTGCGTTCGGACGTCAACGCCATCCTGTTCGACGAGCCGCTGACCGTCATCGACCCGCACATGAAGTGGGTGCTGCGCTCGCAGCTGAAGCAACTGCACCGCCGTTTCGGCTACACCATGGTCTATGTCACGCACGACCAGACCGAGGCGCTGACCTTCGCTGACCGGGTGGTGGTCATG
>NZ_RZSG01000406.1:0-5392 GCF_003997725.1 Mesorhizobium sp. M4A.F.Ca.ET.050.02.1.1 | reverse complement strand
TGGCGTTGCGCAGCGCATTGCGAACCGTGGTCGCCCCGACGCCGGCGCGATCGCCGATTTCCTTCACCGATCGGTCGCATCTGCCATGCTGCCGGCAGTCCGACATGACGATATAGAGCGCCGCGCTCTCCCCTTCGGTGAACGCGCCGGCGAACTCGGGCCGGACAGCCTGCATGCGGGCAAGACGCCGCTTGCGCCCCCACCGCTTAGGATCTCGGGAGCCGTGGGCAGCCTCGCGGCGGCTTCGCTCGCTGCGCGCGCGTTGCGGATAACAGGAGCGAGGCAGCGCTGTCCCACCGGCGGGGGCCCTTTTGAGATCGCAACGTTGTCGTTCAGCCTTCTCGCAAAGCCGCTCCGCATCGTCCTCGACCAGCGACTCCTCGCCGTAGAGCTTCCATATCTGCCGGCAAAAATCGTCCAGCTCGGCCAATGACCGAATGTTCGTGAGCCATAGGCTCAGCGTTGAATAGAGATCCATTTCTTTCCCTTCGCCAGGTCGTGCAAAGCCGTGGCGCGGAAGCGCAATTTCTCTTGCAATGACGGGAAGGTCGGGCTACGGTCTCGCAAAATCTTCGGGCGAGATCAGGAGCGCCAACTCCTGTAGCCTATTCCCTGGAAAAGCCGGCCTCCGCGCCGGTTTTTTTGTGCTCGATTTTTCCTCCGCTCAGACTCACTCGGCATGTTTGCAAGGCGCAACGCCCGAAGTAAAGTATCAAAAGTACACGGGCGGTCGTTGAGATCGCCGCCTGACTTGGGCAAGAATTGCCCGGGCTCAGCATGCAAGCCGGTTCGTATCTCCTACGGTTTGCCCGAGGGCGCTCCCATGCACGTCCAGCTATCGACCTGAGGCGCTGAGCGGCCGGGCCATCTGAATGGCGCCCCGCCGTTTGCGGAGCGCCATCGGGTCTTCGTCAGTCGCCGTTGCGACGGTTCGGCCGAGACCAGATGAGGTTGTAGCTCTGGCTGCCTTCGTCGGCGACGAGGTTGGCGTAGATTGGGGCGGTGAAGCTCGGATCGTCGAGCTTGAGGCCCAGATAGGCGCGGCCCTCGTTGGACTGTTTGGACCAGCCGGCCCCGATTTCGACTCGACCGACGAGCACGCGGTGGCTGGGTGCGTTTTCGCCGCTGGCGCGCGTATCGGGAACGATACGGACCTTCTTGGCCTGGAGGGAAAGGGTGACGATCTCGCCGTGAAATTCGTTTTCGCCGGCCTGCTGGAAATTGCCGATAGTAGCCATGTTCGTTCTCCTGACTGTTTTGTCCGAAGCCGCCCTGTGCGGCCTCGATAGCTGTCGTGAGACGATGGCCTGGCCGACTGCATCCATTGGGCCGCAGCGGAGCGGAGGACGGCGAAAGCCGAGCTTGTTGTCCCGCGAGGAATGCGGCGAAGCCGCAGGGGAAGAAGGTTGGCGAAGCCGTTGCAGGCAACGGCCGGACCGGCGTCAGACCCAGCCCTAAGAGAGGCCATTCAGGGAGGGTCCGGGCATCCGTTCCAGAAGAACGATACTGGCGATATCGGAATGTCCGCCATGCATCCGGCACAAGCGGCACGATCGATCCGCCCCGAAATCAGAGGCACGAGGTCTGGGCCCACCCGGTTGCCGCTCCGCGGCCGCATCTTGATCCCGCCGCGCCGCCAAAGGTTCAGGCGATGAGAGAGCAGTCTTTGATGTCGAGAATTAACAGCAACGGGTCGCCTACTTGGTTCCGGCGGGGCTGATCCGGCCCAGGCGCCGAATTGCCACGCGCTTTGCGTCGTCACGGTGCAACGCCTGCGCCTTCGATCACGCATAGTGCGACGACGAGCTTTCTGGTCACCGCGGTGATCATGACCTCCTGAAGCGATCGCGCGCACTCATAACCGCAATGAATCGGTCGAGCCGGTTGGATTCAAAGAACTCGTTGGACGCCGCTTCCAAGCCAAGTGAGGCTGCGGCCATGGAAAACGAAGAGGCAGGGCCCGTTCATCTTCGGCGCATCGACCCATCTAAGAACATGCGGCGGTTTTATACGCTTGCGATCCAACCGACCTTGTTCGGCGGAGCATCCGTCATCCGTAACTGGGGCCGCATCGGGACCAGCGGCCAGTCGATGATTGAAACCTTCGATAGCGAAGACGGTGCGGCCACCGCATCAATGAAGCTTCAGCGCGCCAAGCGCCGTCGCGGATATCGCAACTGTGATCCGGACTAGCGGCTGGCGACATCGCGCAAAAGATCGCAGGCGAGCACCGCCTGTGTGTGTTGGAACATAACGCAGTGCAGCGCCGCGACTATTCGGGCACGGTTGTCAGCAATATGACGCGGCTCATCGAGACGGCAATGACCCGCGCACCAAGACAGCAATAACCCCTGCTTGAGGCGGCCATGCCGCGACATTCAGGACTACGCGCGGTCAAGGTGCCCCAGCCGCATCAGGCCTCAGGAAACCGCAAGCACGGTGCTGGTGTCATCCCGGCGGACGAAGTCCACGCACGAGCCGTTCCAATGGTAGCAGTAGTGCCGTCGCTGCTTCGGAATACTAGCGACATCTGGCCAGAAGGCGCCGATGCAGCTTCCCCCTGGCATCCTTACGCTGTTCCACGTCAGTCCGTCGCTCCCAGCCGCCCGCAGTCCGCGCCCCTCGACTTGCGAAGGGCCATAGTCGTTCGGGTGAGTGGCGCTGCCCGAGACCATCCATCATCACGAGAGATTCATGGCCGCCACCCATGAGGATCCTGGCTGGACTTCGGACTTCCGGGTCCTGATCGGGAGCGTGGACCTGAGCCTTGACGACGTGAACGCCGTTCCCGAAGTCTTGCGCGCCAGGCAGGCATGCCTGCTCGATGATGAGAGAACCGAACATCTTTGCTTCCGCGCACCGAAGGCCCTGATCGAGGCGGCCAAGCGGGAAAGCGGCATCCAGTCGCCGACCGAACTTGGCATTCTCGCGCTGGCCAGCCTCGCCCAGCCTGACCCCGTGACTTCGTTCCTCAAGCGCATGCATGCCAGCCTTGGCCCGGGCCAGAAGCTTGACGTCTGATCTGCGCGCGGCACGTCGGCGCTACATGTCCGACGAGGAAAGAACCAGTAAGCCGCGATCACGAGACAGGCTGATCGCGGTTGCGGACGTCGATCTTGCCCGGCGCCCGGTCCTCGTGCCGGACACCAACGTCTGCATCCTGTTCGCTCAGGGAAATTGCCGGACGCGGACAACTATCCCTTCAGAGCGCAAATGACTTCCCGTCAATGCCATGCAGGCGTTCACATTCGCCGATCATGTCTCGATATGCCTGCGGCGATATCGCAGCCTCCAGGCAGTTGATCAACCGTCGGCGGAAGCATCGAAAGATCGCCGAGCATGGCCCCGCCTGCAGCAGGCGGGGCCATTCACTGCTGGCTCAGAAGGGAATCTCATCCCGAGCTTCGGTCCGGTCGCCGGCGCCGTCGCGCTGCTTCGGCCAGGCGAGGAAGTCGATGCCGTCGGCGATGATCTCAGAGCTGTAGCGCTCGATCCCGTCGCCATCGGTCCACTGGGTGTAGTGGATGCGGCCGCGGACCGCCACCTTCATGCCCTTCACGCAGTGCTTCTGCACCGTCTCGGCCAGGCCGTTGAAGCACTTGATGCGGTGCCATTCGGTATCCTGCTCGGCGTAGCCGTTCTCGCCCTTGACAACCTTGCCGTCGATGCGGCGGGGGCGGGAGGTTGCGAGCCGGAAGTCGGTGATCCTGGTGCCGCCGCGGGTGGTCGCGGTTTCGAGGTCGTTGCCGATGTTGCCGGCGAGAAGAACGATGTTGGTCATTTCCTGTCTCCTTTGCTCGTCCGGGGGAGAACTCCCTCCGAACGAGACCCGGCCAAGGCCGTCGGGAGCCGCCTGCAACCGGAGCGGAACGCGCCAGGCTTGCCCCCAAGGCCCGGAGTGGTGCGGGCAGGCGCGAAGCGCCAACACGGTCCGGCGCCGCGGGGGTTGCGGTCGGAAACCGAACGGACTTAGGGGCTTATTTCGTTTCGGAGGGATTTTTTTGCACCGGCAGCGAAACCGGAGACAGGATGGCGGTGAAGGATCGACGCCGGCACCATCGCGGCGACGCCTTCGATGCCGGGCGCGGCGCGGCGGGGTTCATCGCTTCCGGCGACCTCCCGACCCCGCCCGAGCGATGGCGGCTGTGTTCGAGCGAACGGCAGCGTCGCAGCAGGCCGAAGGCAATGCGCCACGCTCAGCCTAGTGGCGAGGTGCCGAACGTCTCCACGGGAAGGCCGAACGGATCCCGGCTCCGCGCATGCAGCCATTCCGAAACCGGAGAAGGGCGTCGCGGCGCGTTGCGGAACCGCCCCGATCGAGCCAGGCCTCCGTCGCTCGCCGGCGGACTCGCACCAGCCCAACACGACCCTGCGACACCCCATCCTGCCCGTGCGCGGATCGCCCCTCTCCGCGGGGCTGTCCGACGCTTCGAACCGACGTTCCCGTCATCCGGTGCGTCAGTGATGCGGGCCAATGACAGCTCTGCTTCCGCATCGCGGCCGTGCGCCGAGGCGGCAGCCAAGCCACGAGGGATCAGAGCTGCACGATAGCGGCCGTGCCGGCGCGACCGTGATGGCGCTTTTACTGCAGGGGGTCGCGATCGCCGGCAAGGAGTTTTCGGTAGCCGGTTGTCGTCATCCATTTTGCCCGTCTTAAATGGTTTTCCCAACAATGGCGGGTGCGCTCTGGCTCGGCCACAGGGTCACGGTGAAGCACAATCCGGGCGACCTCCTGCCAGTCAGCGCCGTCCGCCTCGGCATCGAGAAGGCGCATGTAGATCACCTTGTGCCGGTCATCGTAAGGGGTGATCCTGTCGGACCAGGGCACTTCGTCAGCAACATGCGGGTCTAGCTCAGGCATCAGCTTTCCTTTTCTCGGGTGCTCTCGTCCACAGAGATAGGACAAACTTGGGGACCATTGGCCGACATACCACACCCAGACGGAGAAGAATGGAACATTAGGCCGCGTCACCCATCGTCTGAGACTGCGGCTGCAAACCGTGCAGGTAGGCGACGGCGCGCTGTGCATGCGCTGCAGCTGTAAAGATCGCGCGGTGGTCCCCGTCGAGCAGCTTGAGCCACGAGGCCACGTAGCTTGCGTGATCCGGCCGCGGCTCCAGCTCAGGGACGATCCCGAGGTCCGCGCAGATCATTGCACTCCCAATTTCCACCAAAAGCTCTTCGCGCGCCCTGTCCGTGCAATCCTTGTGGTATCGGCTCAGGTCCCGATTGAGACGATCGGGAGCCGCCGTCCAGTGCAGGGTTTCGTGTTAGGTCACACCTCCAACGCGTCCTTTCTGTCATCTTCCTGAGCCAGAATCAGGACAGTTCTTACGCTTCAGGCGTTGCTCCGCCGCTTTGCGGGGCGGGCCCGAGGGCCTGCCCCGCAAAG
>NZ_RZSG01000405.1:0-5395 GCF_003997725.1 Mesorhizobium sp. M4A.F.Ca.ET.050.02.1.1 | reverse complement strand
GGTCAACAACAACGCTTCGGCCAGGCAGGAGGCCTATGTCGAGGCCATGCAGCAGTTCAAGATGACGCCGCGCATCGTGCCGGTCGAGGACGCGCGCTCCTGGGATTTCGAGAAGTTCGGCTTTGACGAGGCGACGCGCATCCTGAAGGCCGGCGGCTTTTCGACCAGGACCGTGCTGTGCGCCAACGACCGCGTCGCCTTCGGCGTGCTCGGCGCCGCCTTCCAGCTCGGCCTCAAGGTGGGACATGGCGCCGATTGCGATCTGAGGGTCGCAGGGCACGACGACCATCCGCTGTCGCGCTACGCCTGCCCGCCGATCACGACGGTGGCGCAGAACTACAACGAGATCGGCCGCCTGGCGATCGAGTTGCTGCTCGAGCGGCTGGACGAAAAGTCCTCGGCCAAGCGCGGTGACGCCCGCATCCTGCTCAACGCCGAGCTGATGCTGCGCAGCTCGGCGTGAAACAGGCCTACCGATCCACCATCGACATCGTCCGCTCGTTGTAGCGCGGCCCCGAAATCCTGTCGGGTGTCAGCGCCATGTCGAGCAGCAGCATCTCGGTGGCGTCAAGCCCGATGTCGGCGGCAGCGACATTCTCCTCCAGATATGTCCGGCGCTTGGTGCCGGGGATCGGCACGATGTCGATGCCGAATTCCGGGCCCTTGGCGAGCAGCCAGGCAATCGCGATCTGGCCGGGCTTCACGCCCCTGGCGGCGGCCACGTCGCGCACCGCGCTCGCCGCCGCGACATTGGCATCGAAATTCTCGCCCTGGTAGCGCGGGTCGCCGCGCCGGAAATCGCCTTCCGGGTAGTCTTCCGCGCGCTTGACGTCGCCGGCGAGGAAGCCGCGCCCGAGCGGCGCGAAAGGCACCAGGCCGATGGCGAGCTCCTTAAGCAGCGGGATGATCTCGGGCTCGAGATTGCGCTCCCACAGCGAGTATTCGCTCTGCAGCGCCGACACCGGATGCACGGCATGGGCGCGGCGGATGTTGGCGATGCCGGCCTCCGATAGGCCGAGGAAGCGCACCTTGCCCGCGGCCACCAGCTCGCCGACCGTGCCGGCGACATCCTCCATCGGCACGGCAGGATCGACGCGGTGCTGGTAGAGGAGATCGATACGGTCGGTGTCGAGCCGCTTCAGCGATGCCTCCACCACCTCGCGGATGTGCTCGGGCCGGCTGTCGCGGCCAGTGCCGTCCTGCCTGCCGTCCTTGATGACGAAGCCGAATTTCGTCGCGATGGTCACCTGGTCGCGCCGCCCCTTCAGCGCGCGGCCGAGCAGTTCCTCGTTGACGAACGGCCCGTAGACTTCGGCCGTGTCGAGGAAGGTGCAGCCGAGCTCGATCGCCCGGTGCAGCGTGGCGATCGATTCCGCCTCGTCGGCCGGGCCGTAGGACTGGCTCATGCCCATGCAGCCGAGGCCGATTGCCGAGACTTCGAGCCCCTGGCTGCCGAGTTTCCGCTTGCCCAGGCTCATGTGTTCTCTCCGGCCGAATGTGCAATCCGGCTAAATTATAGGGCAGGGCGGTAAGCCGTCCAGCCGGACAGGCAGGTGCTTGATCGAGATCAAGGGAAGCCGACGGCAGGTAGTGTCTCAGTTTGAATTTGATCGCTAGGCGATAGCGCCCCGCGGCGTTTGCTCCCATAGGCGGAACCGCCTACGGGGGTAGTTCGATGCGGTCGATCTCGCGCGTTGCCGATGTGTCGATCAACAGTCGATGTCGGCAAGTTCTGCGCCGATCTGCACGACCGCGAAGTTCGCAACGTCACCTCCAAGCGTATTCAATGTGATGAAATCTGGTCGTTTGTCGCCGCGAAAGCCAAGAACGTTTCGACCATGAAGCAGCCGGTCGAAGGCGCTGGCGACGTATGGACCTGGACCGCTTTGGACAGCGATACCAACCTCATCGTGTCATGGCTGGTTGGCGGTCGTGACGGCGAACATCGCTGACCTTCATGGATGACGTGAAAGACCGCCTTGCCAACCGCGTCCAGCTCACGACCGATGGGCACCTGGCGAGCCGGAAAGCAACAAGTCGCCAGAGAGCCGCTATAGCCCCGCCGTCTGCACTGGTGCCGTCAAGACGCGCGTTGAAGGCAACCCGGCACATCGCATATCGAACGCGCCAATCTCACGATGCGCATGGCGAACCGTCGCTTCACGCCTTACCAATGCCTTCTCAAAGAAGTTTGACAACCATGTCCACATGGTCGCGATCTACAGACGCTCTGGTCGATGGAAGACCTTTGCGAGAAGATGGACGCCGTTGCGCCGAAGCCGGGCAAGCGCGGTCCCTATAAGAAGCAGGAAAAGCGAGTTTCATGAAAGCGGAGTATAAGGGTCATAGGATTGTGGACGCCGATAAGCTCGCGTTCGATCTCTCTACATGGCGTCCGTCTGATCCAACTGATTTTTCGCTCACCATTGATTTCTATGCGGGAGAAGAGGGTAAAGAAGGCTCAGATGCTTTCACGGCCACGGTGTGTTCGCCGGCATGGTTTCTTCGGTCCCACACAGAAGCGGCCTTTTCTGGTGAAGGCGTAATTTTCATGCGGACGTTCGATCACCTTCAACTGGAAAAATTTCTCATCGCTCGATGCGCTTCGGCTAAGGGCAATAGCTGGAATGAGATAGCCTGTGAGCTTTCGCGGGTCGGGCTATGGGAATTCGAATACAAGCTCTGAATTTCAAACTGAGACACTACCCGACGGCAAGGATCGTAGTCTGCGATTGTCTTGGCAGGGACGCGAGGCGGGCGGGTGGTTCCGGCCGAAGGACGCCGGACGGCCGCTACAGGAACCACCCGCACCGCCGCGCTGGCAATGCCCGCCGGGCCTCACGCCCTCGGCAGCAGCCTGCGCATGATCAGCGAGGCATGGCCGCCGACCCCGTGCGCGGCGGGTCGCCGCTCGACCACCTCGAAACCGTGCTTGCGATAGAAGGCGATCGCCCGGTCGTTGCCCTCGATCACTTCGAGCGCGATCGAGGCGATGCCGGCATGGGCGGCGAGCACGGCGTGCAAGAGGTCGGTCGCCAGCCCGCTGCCGTACTCTTCCGGTTCGATATGCAGGCGGTCGAGCATGACGTCGCCGCGATCATCCATCGCCGCCATGGCGTAGCCGGCGATCGACCCGTCGGGCCGCTCGGCGACGAAGGACATCTTGTCGTCGTCTGCAAGTTCCGCCGCCAGCTTGTCCGGCGCGTGCTTGTCGTCGGAAAGCCGCGCCGTGGTCTCCGCGCCCATGATCGGCGAATAGGTCCGCCGCCAGGATTGGCCGAGCAACTGCGACACTGCAGCCAGGTCGCCTTTCGTCATTGCCCTGATCTGGACCATTGCCATCGTCCTCTGTCGCCGGCGCGGCGCACGCCAACTACTGCAGCCCAAGCGCCCACCTGGCAAGGCCGCTCGCCAGCGCCGCTGGCCCCTTCTGAACGGGTGGACGCGGCGAACTGTTCCGATGCTGCGCCGCACAAGCTCTCTCCGCCCTCGGGACCGACCGTCCTGCGCTTGCGCGATCCTGAATAACATCGTGATTACAGGGCGTTGCAGCACCGGCAGATTGAAAAGATTCTCGGCTGCCGCCCTTGAAACCCATTGGTGCCCGACTAGTTCGATAAGCGTGCGAGCCCTGACAAGGGAAGGCTCGCGGAGGGAGGGTTCCAATGGCTGCCAAGGAAGTGAAATTCCACGCCGAGGCCCGCGACAAGATGCTGCGCGGCGTCGATATTCTGGCCGATGCGGTGAAGGTGACGCTCGGCCCCAAGGGGCGCAACGTCGTCATCGACAAGTCGTTCGGCGCGCCGCGCATCACCAAGGACGGTGTGACAGTGGCGAAGGAAATCGAACTGGTGGACAAGTTCGAGAACATGGGCGCGCAGATGGTGCGCGAAGTGGCGTCGAAGACCAGCGACATTGCCGGCGATGGCACCACCACGGCGACGGTGCTTGCCCAGTCCATCGTCCAGGAAGGTAACAAGGCGGTTGCCGCCGGCATGAACCCGATGGATCTGAAGCGCGGCATCGACAAGGCCGTGGAAGTGATCGTCGCCGAGCTCAAGGCCAATGCCCGCAAGGTGACCCGCAACGACGAGATCGCCCAGGTCGGCACCATCTCGGCCAATGGCGATGCCGAGATCGGCCGCTTCCTGGCCGAGGCGATGCAGAGGGTCGGCAATGAGGGCGTCATCACCGTCGAGGAGGCCAAGACCGCCGAGACCGAGCTCGAAGTGGTCGAGGGCATGCAGTTCGATCGCGGCTATCTCAGCCCTTATTTCATCACCAACCAGGACAAGATGCGCGCCGATCTCGAGGAGCCCTATCTTCTGATCCATGAGAAGAAGCTGACCAATTTGCAGGCGCTGCTGCCGATCCTCGAGGCGGTGGTGCAGTCGGCGAAGCCGCTGCTGATCATCGCCGAGGATGTCGAGGGCGAGGCGCTGGCAACGCTGGTCGTCAACAAGCTGCGTGGCGGCCTGAAGGTCGCCGCCGTCAAGGCACCGGGCTTCGGCGACCGCCGCAAGGCGATGCTGGAGGACATCGCCATCCTCACCGGCGGCCAGGTCATCTCCGAGGATCTCGGCATCAAGCTGGAAAACATCACTCTGGCGATGCTCGGCCGCGCCAGGCGAGTGACCGTCGAGAAGGAGAACACCACCATCGTCGACGGCGCCGGCGGCAAGCCCGAGATCGAGGGCCGCGTTGCCCAGATCAGGCAGCAGATCGGCGAAACCACCTCCGACTACGATCGCGAGAAGCTGCAGGAACGGCTGGCCAAGCTCGCCGGCGGCGTCGCCGTCATCCGCGTCGGCGGCTCGACCGAGGTCGAGGTCAGGGAGCGCAAGGATCGCGTCGACGACGCGCTGCACGCCACCCGCGCGGCGGTCGAGGAGGGCATCCTGCCCGGAGGCGGCGTGGCGTTGCTGAGAGCGGCAAGGGCGCTTGACGGCATCGCCGTCGACAATCCCGACCAGAGGACCGGCATCGAGATCGTGCGCCGCGCGCTGGAAACGCCGGTACGCCAGATCGCCGAAAACGCGGGCGCCGAAGGCTCGATCATCGTCGGCAAGCTGCGTGAGAACGGTCAATTCTCTTTCGGCTGGAACGCCCAGACTGGCGACTATGGCGATCTCTACGGCCAAGGTGTGATCGACCCGGCCAAGGTGGTGCGCACCGCCCTGCAGGACGCCGCCTCCATCGCCGGGCTGTTGGTTACCACCGAGGCGATGGTGGCGGAAAAGCCGAAGAAGGAGGCCGGTCCCATGATGCCGCCCGGGGGCGGTATGGATTATTAGGGGCTCCGCTGGCGGGAGAGGGGAGGCATTCCCCAAATTGACTCCCCCGCCGCTCTCCGCCATCCTTGGGGCTGCCGCTATCCCTGCGGCAGCCCCAAGGA
>NZ_RZSG01000404.1:0-5401 GCF_003997725.1 Mesorhizobium sp. M4A.F.Ca.ET.050.02.1.1 | reverse complement strand
TCTGACCGACGATCCAACGCCGTTGCTGGCCGAATATGCCCCCGAGCGCACAATTGTCGCCGGAGGCCTGTCGAAATCGGTTGCCGCCGGCGTGCGCGGCGGCTGGCTTTCCTGCCCGCCAGCCTATCGCCATCGCATCCGCGTCGCGCACAAGATGATGACCGGCGGCCTGCCCTTCCTGCTGGCCGAGGTCGGCACCAGGCTGGTGATGTCCGGCCAGGCTGGCGATATCCGTAAGCATTGCATCGCCGAGATCCAGGCGCGCATCGCCATCGTGCGCGAGACGCTTGAAGGCTTCGACTTCGAGGCGAGAGACAATGTCCCCTTCGTCTGGTTGACCTTGCCGGACCCGTGGCTCTCCGGCACGTTCAAGAATGCCTGCCTGGCGCAGGGCGTGCTCATCGACGATGAGGACGAATTCAAGGCAGGCCGCTCCGAACAGGTCTTCCATGGCGTGCGTTTCGGCGTCTCACAACCGCGCCAGGATAAGGATGTCGCCGGTGGCGTCGCGGTGATCCGGCGCCTGCTCGATGAAGGCCGCGCCGGCTACGACAGTTTTTCCTGAGCTCGGCCACGCCTGATCCCGCAGCCTCCGCCACCTTGTGGCTTTCCGCCGTTTTTCGTCAATCTATGGGGTGTATCGGCCTCAAGCTTGCGATAAGAGGGGACTCGAATTCCCCTCTCCCACGGATACAAAACCGCCGCCCATGACCATTTCCAATTCCGTGCCGATCACCCCGGAGCTCATTGCCGCGCACGGGCTGAAGCCCGACGAATATCAGCGCATCCTCGATCTGGTCGGACGTGAGCCGAGCTTTACCGAACTCGGTATCTTTTCGGCGATGTGGAACGAGCACTGCTCCTACAAATCCTCGAAGAAATGGCTGCGCACCCTGCCGACCAGCGGCCCGCAGGTGATCCAGGGACCGGGCGAGAATGCCGGCGTGGTCGACATCGGCGATGGCGACTGCGTCGTCTTCAAGATGGAGAGCCATAACCATCCCTCCTACATCGAACCCTACCAGGGTGCTGCGACCGGCGTCGGCGGCATCCTGCGTGACGTCTTCACCATGGGCGCAAGGCCGGTGGCGGCGATGAACGCGCTGCGCTTCGGCGCGCCGGACCATCCGAAGACCAGGCATCTGGTGGCCGGCGTGGTGTCCGGCGTTGGCGGCTACGGCAATTCCTTCGGCGTGCCGACGGTCGGCGGCGAGGTCAATTTCGACCCGCGCTACAACGGCAACATCCTGGTCAATGCCTTCGCCGCCGGCCTTGCCAAGACGGATGCCATCTTCCTGTCCGAGGCCAAGGGCGTCGGCCTGCCGGTCGTCTATCTCGGCGCCAAGACCGGTCGCGACGGCGTCGGCGGCGCCACCATGGCCTCGGCCGAATTCGACGACAAGATCGAGGAGAAGCGGCCGACCGTCCAGGTCGGCGATCCCTTCACAGAGAAATGCCTGCTGGAGGCCTGCCTCGAACTGATGGCCTCGGGCGCGGTCATCGCCATCCAGGACATGGGCGCGGCCGGGCTCACCTGCTCGGCCGTAGAGATGGGCGCCAAGGGCGACCTCGGCATCGAGCTCGACCTCGACAGGGTGCCGGTGCGCGAGGAGCGCATGAGCGCCTATGAGATGATGCTGTCTGAAAGCCAGGAGCGCATGCTGATGGTGCTGCGCCCCGAGAAAGAGAAAGAGGCCGAGGCGATCTTCCACAAATGGGGTCTCGACTTCGCCATCGTCGGCAAGACCACTGACGATCTGCGCTTCCGCGTTCTGCACCAGGGCGACGAGGTCGCCAATTTGCCGATCAAGGAACTCGGCGACCAGGCGCCTGAATATGATCGCCCCTGGGTCGAGCCGAAGAAGCCGGCGCCACTCGCGGTCGGGGACGCACCCAGGGCCGATGTCGCCGATGCGCTGCTCAAGCTGCTTGGCGGGCCGGACCTCTCCTCGCGCCGCTGGGTGTGGGAGCAGTATGATACGCTGATCCAGGGCAATTCGCTGCAGCTTCCGGGCGGCGACGCCGGCGTGGTGCGCGTCGAGGGCCATGCGTCCAAGGCGCTCGCCTTCTCCTCCGACGTGACGCCGCGCTATTGCGAGGCCGATCCCTATGAAGGCGGCAAGCAGGCGGTGGCCGAATGCTGGCGCAATCTTACCGCCACCGGCGCCCTGCCGCTGGCGGCCACCGACAACCTCAATTTCGGCAATCCGGAACGGCCGGAGATCATGGGCCAGCTGGTCGGCGCGGTGAAAGGCATCGGCGATGCCTGCCGCGCGCTCGGCTTCCCGATCGTCTCGGGCAATGTCTCGCTCTACAACGAAACCAACGGACGCGGCATCCTGCCGACACCGACGATCGGCGGCGTCGGGCTGATCGCCGACTGGTCGAAAATGGCGCGCGTCGGCTTTGCCGGCGAAGGCCAGATGATCGTGCTGGTCGGCGCGCCGGCGACGTGGGGCAGCCATCTCGGCCAGTCCGTCTTTATGCGCGACATCCATGGCCGCGGCGACGGCCCGCCGCCGCCTGTCGACCTCGAGCATGAAAAGCGCGTCGGTGATCACGTCCGCGCGCTGATCGCCTCCGGCATTGTCACCGCCGCGCATGACCTTTCCGACGGCGGCCTTGCCGTGGCGCTGGCCGAAATGGCCATGGCGTCGGGCATCGGCGCCACCATCCCTGGCCTTGTCGGGACCGATCCGATCCCGGTGTTCTTCGGCGAGGACCAGGGCCGCTACCTGTTGACGCTGTCGATCGACCCGCAAAGCAAGGAATGGGACGCCATTCGCGAGGAACAGGGCAAGCTCGGCATCTTCGCGCCCTGGATCGGCTCGACCGGCGGCCGCGACCTGAAACTCGGCGAGGCGCGGGCGATCCCGGTCAGCGAATTGACCGCCGCCCACGAATCCTGGTTTCCTCGCTTCATGGCAAACGAGGTTGTGGACCCATAATATTTTGGTCGGGATGGCGCCTTGTGCGCCTTTGGAAGTGGTGCATCCGCCATCCGGGCCATATCTATGAGATCAGTACCTGATAGGAAAACCCGCATGGCAATGGATGCCCACGACATCGAACGGCTGATCAAGGAAGGCATTCCGGACGCCAAGGTGACGATCCGCGACCTGGCCGGCGACGGCGACCATTACGCCGCCGAAGTGGTGGCCGAGAGTTTTCGCGGAAAAAGCCGCGTCCAGCAGCACCAGATGGTCTATGACGCGCTGAAGGGCAATATGGGCGGCGTTCTGCATGCGCTGGCCCTGCAGACCAGCGTCCCGGATTGAGGCAGCCGGACGGCTCCGCGTGGAACCTTTCATCGAAACGCTAACCGTTCCAGATCCTTGTTTTGACGGAGTTCCGGACGGAAAACCGTTTTCATACTTTCCTGGGATTGCTCAGATCTTCACCAGCATCGCCGTCAGGTACATGAAGCCGACGCCGGCGGCCAGGCCGGCCATCGCACTCGGAGCAAGCAGTGCCCGCGTGCCGTCGGCGCGCTGGCGAAGCTGCATCGACACGAGTTCAACGATCACCTGCAGGATTGCGCCGGCACCGACCGCCAGCGCCAGCGCCGACCATTGCGGCGCATAGGCGAGGCTGCCGATCCACAGGCCGATGACGGCGGGGCCGCCCGCCAGCAGCGTCAGCGCGGCGAAGGTCCTGAGTGGCGGGCGCTGCTTCAGGATCGGCGCGGCGATGCCGATGCCCTCGGTGATGTTGTGCAAGGTGAAACCGAGCACCAGGAAGGTGCCCAGCCCCGCCGCGCCCGACGCGAAGGCGGCGCCGATCGCCAGTCCTTCGCCGAGATTGTGCAGGCCGATGCCGAGCGCGATGAAGGTGGCGAGCGCCAGGCCGGTCGGCGCGCCGCTCCGCCGGCCCGCCGCCATCAGCAGCAGGAAACTCGCGGTGGCGGCAAGCACGATCATCGTCGGCCCCTGGAACAGGGCTGCAGCTTCGCTAGCCAGTTCGAAGGCGTCCTCCAGCGCATCGACGAAAAGGAAGGCGAGCAAGCCGACAGTCAGCGACAGGAGGAAGTCCATGCCGCTGCGTCCGACGCCGCGAAGCGCGGGGTAGAACATCAGACCGATCGCCACAGGCAGGATGCCGACAAAGGCGCCGAGCACCGCCTGCGCGACAAGGCTCAGCGAGTCACGGGTCGGCGTTGGCACAGCCACCGCGATCTCATGTCCGAATGTCGTCCCGGTGCTGGTCACGACATTGATAGCATGCGCCTCCCCCAACACCCAGGGATATGGCAGGTTGATCCATGCCGTCGAGCCGCGCGCGATCGGGCCCGGCGGGTCCTGCGTGAATTGCCAGTAGGCGTCGTCGACCTGGACCTGCGCGATCGTCATCGGTTCCGATCCGCCGGCACGGACAAGGACGCGAATGCCATCGGTGCCAAGGATCGTCCGCTCGAAGGTGATGTTCTCGACCGGTGGCGCGCCATTGCGGAAGCTCGACAGCGGATCGGAAGACAGCAGCCAGGCGATGGCTATCGCCAGGACGGTCAAAGGCAGCCCGATCCAGAGCAGATTGACCCGAGTTGGGCGCGCGGCACGCGTATTGGGCTGGCTCGTATCGGTCACGACAGAGCCTCCACGACATCGAACATGCCGGACCAGCCGAGCTCGGTGAACTCGGACTGGTGAGGATGGAACATATAGAGGCCCGGCTCGTGCTCGCGGAAATGGAACTCGAGAATGCCGCGCTCGGCCTGGCACTGGGTGATCAGGTCGACGGTCTTCAGCGTCGGCGTGAGCGTCGTACCCTGATTGTAATAGTCGAAGAAATTGGCGTGCAGGTGGAAGGAGTTGATCGGATCGAACTCGACGACATTGACGAGGTAGATGCGGACGGGCTTGTCCTTCAGCACCCGGATCGGCTTCTTCGCATAGGCGTGGGCGACCGTGTTGACGGCATAGACCTCGTTCTCGTTGTCGAAGTTGGTGTCGAAGGCGTTCATGACCATCACGAATTCCTGCCAGTTTGCATTCTCGGGCGAGCCGAGCAGGCGTGAGCGGGCGACCGCCTCGTGCTCCGGATGCCGGGCAGGGTCAGGATCGATGACGAAGGCACCGTACATGCCCTTCTGGATATGCCGCTTCAGCGGCAGCGCGTGGCAGTGGTAGAGGTGACAGCCGAACGGCCTGGCATCGAACTCGTAGACGAACTCCTCGCCCGGCCCGACCAGGCCGGCACCCGGGACGCCGTCCATGCGCGCGGCGTGGATGCCGTGGAAATGCATCGAATGCGGATGCGAGCCTTGGTTGCGGAAGACGATCCGCAGGCGTTCGCCTTCGGTCGCCCGCAGCGACGGGCCCGGCACGCGGCCATTGTAGGTCCAGGCCGGGAACATGATGCCGGGCGCAATCTCGATCTCCTTGTCTTCCGCCGTGACTTCGAA
>NZ_RZSG01000403.1:0-5406 GCF_003997725.1 Mesorhizobium sp. M4A.F.Ca.ET.050.02.1.1 | reverse complement strand
GCGCGGAGACCACCGTACCGCCGTTGCCCTCGACCAAAATCCTCAGCTTCTCAGCCGCCAAAACGGGGTCGAGCGCAATCCTGGCGCCGCCCTTGGCCAGCGCGACAACGGCCGCCTCGAACTCGCCTGGCTCGTGCGGATCGGCAAGCTGGGTGAGATAGGCGGCAACCATGCGCGGGAATTTGCGCTGGTCCATGAAGAGCTGGTGCTTGCCGTCGGCGGCAAGGATCGCGAAACCAAGCGCCAGCGGCGTGTGCGGCACGTCGCCGCCGCGGATGTTGAAGACCCAGGCTATCGACGACGGGTCGGTGAGCACGGCATGCGTCGCGCCGTCCTTGTCGATCGCCGCCCCCAGCCGCGCCAGCTTGTCCTTGGCCAGTTCGCCGGCGAAGCCGATCGGATGAACTTCGACGGGCGCTACAGGCGGCTCGGGCTGATCCTTCCAGATGATGTCGATCGGGTTCTTGTCGAGCGGCACCAGCGTCGCGCCGGACTGCTCGGCCGAGGCCCTCAGCGCCTTGACCTCGCTCAGCGTGTGCAGCCATGGGTCGAAGCCCAAGCGTGCACCCTTGCCGAGATTGTCCTTGATCCAGGCGGCAGGCGGGTTGTCGATGAGGCTCTCGATGGCGAAGATGTCGAGATCGACTTCGCTGCGCACCTGCAGCGTGTAGCGCCCGTCGACGAAGACGAAGGCGCGGTCGCTAAGGACGATGGCGACACCGGCCGAGCCGCTGAAGCCGGTCAGCCATTTCAGCCGCGCCGAGCGGTCGGCGACATACTCGCCCTGGTGCTCGTCCGCGCGGGGAACAATGAAACCATCGAGCTTGTTCTCAGCCAACCATTGCCGCAGCAGCGCCACGCGCGGCTTGCCGACAGACGGATCGCCCGCCGAATCGAAGGTCTGGAACATGATGGGCCTCCTCTGTTCGGCGCGACCGTAGCGCATGGCCCCGAAAACCGGAATCGATTTCCGGAAGGTCGGATTGGTCCAATTTCAGCGCTTGAGATGGATCGTCACCCAGCCCTCGCGGTGCAGGGTGCGAACGTGGCGGAAGCTCTGGCCGACATAGGCCGAGACCACGGCGTCTCGCTGGCGATCGAGAATGCCGGACAGCACGAGCGAGCCGCCGAGCCTGATGTGCTTCGCCATTTCCGGCGCCAGCCGCATCAGCGGCCGCGCCAATATGTTGGCGACGATCAGATCGAACGGCGCGTGCCTGCTGAAGATCGGGTGGTGGAAGCCCGGCGCGGTCACGGTTTCGACCAGCGCCTTGACGTGGTTGAGGCGGGCATTGGCGGCGGCGACCTTGACCGCGACCGGGTCGATGTCGGTCGCCAGCACCGGGATATGCGCCAGCCTCGCCAGCGCGATCGCCAGCACGGCGCTGCCGGTGCCGAGGTCGAGGGCGTTGCGCGGCCGCTCGCGCCGCACGACCTTCGCCAGCATTTCAAGGCAGCCGGCGGTTGTGCCGTGATGGCCGGTGCCGAAGGCAAGCCCAGCCTCGATCTCGATGGCGAGATCGCCGCTGTGGCGCTTGTCGCGGTCATGCGCGCCATGGACGAAAAAGCGGCCGGCGCGCACCGGCTTCAAGCCCTCCAGCGAGCGCGCTACCCAGTCGATTTCGGGCAGCGTTTCGCGTTCGATCGGCTTCGTCAGCGCCAGGCTGGCAAGAATGTCCTTCACCCGCGCCTCGACCGCATCCACGTCGCCATCGGCATAGAGCGAGACTTCGTGGATGTCGCGATCCTCGTCGACCTCCAACACGGCAAGCGGCAGGCCCTCATCCTCGAAGGCCGCATCGAGCGCGGCGAAGATGCGATCGGCCTCGATCTTGCCGGCGGTGAAATGGAGCCGCGTCTGCGCCATCGGATCGTGTCAGCCTTCGTTCGCCAGGCGCTTCAGCTTGGCAACGGCGGCGTCGGCGCTTTCGCCATAGGCGATGGTGCCGGAGAACTCGCCCTTGCCATTGAGCAAGAGCACAGAGGCGGTGTGGTCCATCGTGTAGTCGCCGTCGCCGGTGTCGACCTTCTTCCAGTATATGCCGAAGGCCTTGGCCATGGCATGGACCTTGTCGGGGTCGCCGCTGATGCCGACGATGCGGTCGGAGAAATTGCCGACATAGGCTTTCACAACCTCGGGCGTGTCGCGCTCGGGGTCGACGGTGACAAAATAGGCATTGAGGTTCTTGCCCTCGTCGCCCAACGTCTTCAGCCAGCCGGTCATCTCGAAGAGCGTGGTCGGGCAAACCTCAGGGCAGTGCGTGAAGCCGAAGAAGACGACGCTCGGATGACCCCTGAATGCGGCCTCGGTGATCGGGGCGCCCTTCTGGTCGACCAGCGCGAAAGCCCCGCCGTAGGGCTCACCGCCATAGTGGCCGCGGTACCAGTCGAAGGTGAGCCAGCCGATGCCTGCCGCCATCAGGACGAGAATGCCGACCAGGATTGAGCGCATCATCAGGAAATGTCCGTCGTGATTTCATTGGGCGCCCAATCAGGCGCCTTGTCCGAGCAAGTCTTAGCGGGTAGAGGCGGCCGAGGCAAAGATGCCGCGTTGCCGCAACCGGATCGATGCGGCAGTGGCCCTTGGCGGTATATTACCAATCCTTAATTTGACCGGTTTTTCTCCCAATCTATCTTCGCGGTAGACATTTCAGCGATGGACCGACATGCAGGCAGCCTCCTATTCGAAGACCCAGATCTGGCTGCATTGGGGCATCGCCGTGCTGATCCTGGTTCAGTTCCTAGCCCATGACGGCATGGAGCATGTCTGGCGTGCCTTTCGCCGCGGGCAGGAGGCCGCCGCCGGAGATCTGCCGCTGGCCTACATGCATGTCGTGCTCGGCCTTGCGGTGCTCGTTCTCGCGACGTGGCGGCTTTGGCTGAGGGCGACGCGCGGTGTGCCACCGGTCTCGGGCATGGAGCATCCGGCGCTGCGGCTGCTGGCCAAGGCGGCGCATCTGCTGATCTATGCGCTCATCTTCATCGTGCCGCTTTCGGGCGCTGCCGCCTGGTTCCTGCAGGTGCCGGGGGCAGGGCTGGTGCATGTGGTGGGCAAGAACATCCTGCTCTATGTCGTGCTGCTGCATATCGCCGGCGCGCTGGTCCAGCACTTTGTCCTCAGGAGCGACGTGCTGCGGCAGATGTTGAGGTTCCGCCAGGCCTAGCTTGTAAACAAGCCACCTCAGTCCCACCTGAGACCGGCAACTCGAACCGAGGAGGCTTCCTTGCGAAAACTGATCGGCGGCGCGCTTGCCGCATGCCTCGTTCTTGGCGCTGGCGCCGCGGCGGCCGAGGAGGTCGGCAAGGTCGGCGTCGACTGGGTCGGCAACGACATCATGGTCGAGGCAATCAAGGATCCGAAAGTCGAGGGCGTCACCTGCCACGTCGCCTATTTCGATCGCAGCGTCATCGATCGCCTGCACAAGGGCAACTGGTTCGAGGATCCGTCCGATTCATCGATCTCCTGCCGCCAGACCGGACCGATCACCATCGGTGACATCGACATGGGCGAAAGCGGCGAGGAGGTGTTCAAGCAGGGCATCAGCCTGATCTGGAAGAAGCAGGTGGTGAACCGCATCTACGACAAGAAGAACGAGACGCTGATCTATCTCTCGCATTCACGCCAGGTGCAGAACGGGTCGGCGAAGATGTCGGTCACGACGATCCCGCTCTACGGCCAGAACGTGGTCTGGACCAAGGGCAAGCCGCAATAAGCGGGGCAGGCTCTCTGGAGCTGTTTGTCGGCGCGACAATTGCTTCCGCTTTGCGGCAGCAATTGCGCGGGACAATTGCTCCCGCCTTGCGGGACCAATCGCGCGGGGGTAAAGCCGCCGCATGGACCGTGCCGAAAACCTCGTCCTGAAAGACCCTGAGCCGCGCATCCATCCGACTGCGGAACTGAAGGCCTGCAAGCTCGGCCGCTACGCCTCGATCGGCGAGCGGGTGATCCTGCGCGAGGTGACGGTCGGCGATTTTTCCTATTTCGAACGCCACGCCGAAGCGATCTACACGACGATCGGCAAATTCTGCTCGATCGCCGCCAACAGCCGCATCAATGCGCTGGAGCATCCGATCGAGCGGTTGACGCAGCACAAGGTCAGCTACCGGCCGAACGAGTATTTCCGCTGGCTGGGCGTCGACGCGGCCTTCCGGGAGCGACGGCAGGCAAGGTCCGTCAGCATCGGCCACGACGTATGGATCGGCCATGGCGCGGTGATCATGCCAGGTGTCGCCATCGGCAATGGCGCGGTCGTCGGCGCCAACGCGCTGGTCACGCATGACGTGCCGGCCTATACGATCGTCGCCGGCGTGCCGGCCAGGCCGCTGCGTCCGCGCTTCGCCGCCGACATCGCGGCGCGGATCGAACAGCTTGGCTGGTGGGACTGGCCGCCGGAGAAACTGGCGGGGGCTGTTCCCGACATGCAGCAAATGCCGATCGAGTCATTCCTCGACCGCTGGGAAAACGACGCAGCCTAATTTCCGCGGAATAAACCCCTTCCGCCAAGCGGGGGTGGCGCAGCGGAAGGGGTCGGAGGTAAACCGCCGTGAAGCGGAAGGAACAGGCTTTTCCTGCCTGCTCCGGCACTATGGCAATAAACCCATAAGGTGTTTTTTCCTGCGCCTGCGCTTTCCGCGTGTGCCGGATTGCACGGTCCCGATCGGTTCAGGGGAACCGGGAGCGTGCGTTGGCTGTTTCTTCCGGAGTTCGCGCGACAGTCGAGAGATTCCGATGATCGAGAGACTTTTCACCAGGATTGCCAATTGGGTGGCTCATGTGGCCGGTATGCCGCCGACCTTCGCCGCCTGCGTGCTGATCGTGGTCGTCTGGGCGCTGAGCGGGCCGTTCTTCGGCTTTTCCGACACCTGGCAGCTCGTCATCAACACCGGCACCACCATCGCCACCTTCCTAATGGTGTTCCTCATTCAGAACACCCAGAACCGCGACGGCGCGGCGATCCAAGCCAAACTTGACGAACTGATCCGGGTGGGCCGCGCCCACAATCACTTCATTGGCATCGAGCATCTGACTGAATCGGAGGTCGAGGAGATCCGCGCGAAGTGCGAGCGAGCGGCGAAACGGCATGACCGCAAGATCGCCGAACTGGCTGCCAAGAAGGCCGTGGCGGGCAAGAACGGTGCAAGGAAGAAGGCTGCCGCCTGAGCGGGTCCGCCAAAGCGGTTCATCATTTCAATGAAACGCTGAACCGTTCTGTCTCTTGTTTCTGACGCAATTCCGTACGGAAAACTTTCTGGAATTGCTCTAGCGGCTCATGAAGGCCGCGAAAGCGTCCTTGTGGTCCGGATGCCAGCGCGACAGGGCCGGCCGGTTCTCGATGATATCGCCGATCGCCCAGGCCATGCGCTTTTCGTCCATCGGCCGCGCCACCTCATTGTCGGGGCAAAGGA
>NZ_RZSG01000402.1:0-5410 GCF_003997725.1 Mesorhizobium sp. M4A.F.Ca.ET.050.02.1.1 | reverse complement strand
ACCATGTGCCGATCAGCTCGTCCGAGGCGATGGTGGCCGGCGGCCGTCCGGAGAGGCTGCTGAAATCCACAGTGACCCGATCCGCGAAATAGCTACGGGCAAGCGGCCAGTCCTGCGCGTCGACGGCGCGGTCGATCGAGTCGGCGATGCGGATCACGGCGCGCTCATTGGCGTGCGCGTGCCAGTCCGACGGTTCCGCTCCGCCGGCATCGACCGGTGCCAATGCCATGCCCGCTGCGAAAGTGACGTGCTTCAACGCTTTCATCTCGTCTTCTCCTTCTGCATCGGCCCGCCGCCGGTGGCGCTGGCGACAATGTGTGCAAGTATGCGGCAGACGATAAGATTGCATTGTTCGCAATGACTATGCGATACCGCTCATCAATGGATCGCGATCTGCTCAGCCACCTGCCTGTCGTCGTCGCCGTCGCACGGCGCGGCGGCTTCGCGCTCGCCGCGGCCGAGCTCGGCATGAGCCCGTCGGCGGTCAGCCACGCTGTGCGTCTGGTCGAGGAGCGGATCGGTCAGCCGCTGTTCGCGCGCACGACGCGCAGCGTCTCGCTGACCGAAGCCGGCAAGGCATTGATCGAGACCGCAGCCCCTGCCCTGCAGGACATCGCCGAACGCATGGACCGCATCCGCGGCATCGGCGGCCGCCCGGCGGGGCTGCTCAGGATCAACGTCTCCCATATCGCCATCCCGCTGGCGGTGACCCCCGTGGTGGCGGCGATGGCGGAGCGCTATCCGGACGTGACCGTCGAGCTGTTTGCCGATCAGGGCCTCGTCGATATCGTGGGAGAAGGTTTCGACGCCGGCATCAGGCTGGGCGAGATGATCGCACAGGATATGGTGGCGGTCCGGCTGACGCCGCCATTCAGTGTCGTGATGGCTGCTTCGCCGACCTATGTCGGGCGGCGCGGCCGTCCCACCGCCATCGCCGATCTCGCCGGCCACAATTGCATCGGCTACCGCCTCGTGCGCAGTGGCGCGCTCTACCGCTGGGACCTGAGCGAGGACGGCAATGACGTCTCTGTGGAAACGAATGGCACGGCAATCGTCACCGATTCGCTCGCCGCGATCGACCTCGCGCTTGCCGGGGTTGGCATCATCTATGTCTTTGAGCCGCTGGTGCGCGCCCACATCGCCGCCGGTCGCCTCGTGCAGATCCTGCCGCAGTCGGCGATCGAGGAACCCGGCCTGTTCCTCTATTTCCCGCGCCGGGCGTCGATGGCGCCGAAGCTCCGGGCCTTCATCGACACCGCGCAAGAAATCGGCCGGGCATCCTCGCGGACGCCCGGCCGTGCTGCCTGAGCTCTGTAGCCCTACTTGTGCTTCGGGCTATTTCTTGACCGCCGCCGCGACTTCCGCGGCGAAATCGGTCTCTTCCTTCTCGATGCCTTCGCCGAGCGCGTAACGCACATAGCCGGTGATCTTTGCAGGAGCGCCGATTTCCTTCTCGGCATCCTTCAGCGCCTTCTCGACGGTGATGTCGGGATTGAGCACGAAAGCCTGCTTCAGCAGAACGACCTCTTCATAGAACTTGCGCAGGCGGCCCTCGACCATCTTTTCGATGATCGCCTCCGGCTTGCCGGACTGGCGCGCCTGGTCGGAGAAGATCGCCTTCTCGCGTTCGACCAGCGCCGGATCGACTTCCTCGGCGGTCAGCGCAACCGGGTTGGAATTCGCAACATGCATGGCGACATGGCGACCAAAGGCATTTGCGGCCTCTGCATTACCGGTGGTCTCGATGGCAACCAGCACGCCGAGCTTGCCGAGGCCGTCGGCGACCTTGTTATGCACATAGTTCGCCACCACGCCGTGCGCGACAGAGAGCTTGGTCGAACGACGGAAGCCCATGTTTTCGCCGATGGTGCCGACCGCATCCTTGATCGTCTCGGTGACCGACTTGTCCGAGCCCGTGTACTTGGCGGCCGCCACAGCTTCGGTCGCGCCATAGGCCAGCGCCACCTTGGCGACGTTGGCGACGATCTCCTGGAACGCGGCATTGCGGGCGACGAAGTCGGTCTCGGAATTGACCTCGACAATGGCAGCCTCGCGCAGGCCGGCATCAACGCCGATAAGGCCCTCGGCAGCGGTGCGGCCAGCCTTCTTGTCGGCCTTGGAGATGCCCTTCTTGCGCAGCCAGTCGACGGCCTCTTCCATGTTGCCGTTGGTCTCGTTCAACGCCGCCTTGCAGTCCATCATGCCCGCGCCGGTCAAGTCGCGGAGTTCTTTGACCTGTGCAGCCGTAATGCTCATTGTCGCCTCTTTGTTTCAAATGCGCCGACGCACCATCGATTCTCGATGATGCGCCCGGCGACAGCGCTTAGCGCGCCAAGATATTGGAAAGATGAAGGCCGGAACCGGCCTTCGCTATTATGCTTCCGGGGTCTCGGCCGCCGGGGCATCGAGCGCCGGCTCGACCGGAGCCTCGACCGAGGCGCCGATGTCGACGCCGAGCGCGCCCTGCTGGCGAGCGATGCCGTCGATCGCAGCCTTGGCGATCAGGTCGCAGTAGAGCTGGATGGCGCGAGCCGCGTCGTCATTGCCGGGGATGGGGAAGTCGATCTTGTCCGGGTCGCAGTTCGAATCGATGATGGCGACGACCGGAATGCCGAGGCGCTTGGCCTCGAGGATGGCGATCGCTTCCTTGTTGGTATCGATGACGAACATCAGGTCCGGCGTCGAGCCCATGTCCTTGATGCCGCCCAGCGCCTTGTCGAGCTTCTCGCGCTCGCGGTCGAGGTTGAGGCGCTCCTTCTTGGTCAGGCCCTGTGCCTCGCCGGCCAGCAGTTCGTCGAGCCTGCGCAGGCGCTGGATCGAGTTCGAGATCGTCTTCCAGTTGGTCAGCATGCCGCCGAGCCAACGCGAGTTGACGTAATACTGGGCCGAGCGCTGCGCGGCGTCAGCGACGATTTCGGACGCCTGGCGCTTGGTGCCGACGAACAGCACGCGGCCGCCCTTGGCGACGGTGTCCGACACCTGCTTGAGCGCCTGGTGCAGCAGCGGCACCGTCTGCGACAGGTCGATGATGTGGATGTTGTTGCGGGCGCCGTAGATGTAGGGCGCCATCTTCGGGTTCCAGCGGTGGGTCTGGTGGCCGAAGTGAATGCCAGCTTCCAAAAGCTGGCGCATGCTGAAATCAGGCAGAGCCATTCTTAGTTCCTTTCCGGTTGGCCTCCACGGACACAGGCATTTTCGGACCGAGGTCCTTGAACGCCACCGGAGGTTTCAGCCGGATTTCTCCCGGGCAGACACCAAAGTCCGTGTGTGGAATGAACGCGCATATAGAGGGGATGCGCGACAAACGCAAGCGCCCCTGCTCCTTGCCGATCAGCGTGCGACGATCAGCGCACCGGTGCCGATCATGGCGCCGCCGGCAAACCTGTTCATCAGGCGCATGCGCCCCGGCGTCCTGAACCAGCCGGAGGCCCGCCCGGCGAGCGCCGCGTAGACGCCCATGGTGCCAATGTTGACGCTGATGACGACCGCTATCACCAGCAGCCCATCGGCGAAGGTCATGGTGTCGAGATCGAGGATCAGCGGCATGATCGAGGCGTGGAACAGGATTGCCTTGGGATTGCCGAGCGCTATGGAGGCGCCGAGGAAAAACGAGCGTGAGAGCCTCGCCTGGGATGCCTGCGCCGTATCCGCACGGGCGTTGGCCGAGCGCCACATCCGGATGCCGAGGAACACCAGATAGGCAGCGCCCGCATATTTCAGGGCGAGGAACACCCATTCGAAAGTCTGTGCCAGCGCCACCAGGCCGAGCAGCGCCAGGATCACCAGCACCGCATCGCCGAAGGCAATGCCGACACCGGCCATGAAGGCGCGGACGAAGCCACGCGAGACGCCGTTGGTGATGACCGCGAACATTGCCGGGCCGGGCGTAGCGGCGGCAAGCGTGATCGCGGCGCAGTAAGCCAGAAATGCCGTGAGCGTCATGGCCTTATCTTCCCGTTAGGAACCCGCACACGGCGGAAGATCGCAACAATCTCCTCGCGGCTGCACTCGATCGCGCCCAGCCGCACCGCCCGGTCGCGCTCGAAGCCGGTTATGTCATAATGCGGCGCCGATGTCTTGGGCGGCCCCTGGTAGGACGAGCGCTTGAGGCCGAGTTCGGTGGCAAAGCGATGCAGTTCATCGGTGTCGTCGGCCATCAAATGGCACCAGCGGTGGCCGGCCCATTTCCAGATCGCCGCATCGACATAGATCGCCATCAGGCCTGCCGCTCCCCTCTTCAGCGCCGACGGCCCTGCGAGACGATTTGCCTTTGGACTATTTCGATGCAGGACAGGGTTTCGCCTGGTCGAACAGCGACAGGTTGACCAGCTTGCCGGTCATCGAGAAGTCGCCATAGTCCATGACGAGATCGCGGGTGATGCCGTTTTCGTGCAGCTTGAAGCTGATCCGGTACTCCGGGACCTCCTCGCCGCTCTTGTCGGTGTCGTCGAAATAGGCGATGTCGACCGGCCAGTATTTGTCGGCGGCGAGCTTGGCCAGCGCCGGCGCTTCCGGGTCGGTCTTGTCGGCGTCGGTCTTCTTGCCGACGACGACCGTCGTGGTCATCACCTTGTTGGCGTCTTCCGACCCGTCGAAAAGGTTGGTTTCATAGAAGCTTTCGCCCTTCTCGGCCTTGCCGATCAGTTCCACCAGATGCTGGGTCGGGAACTGGGTGGCGGCGAGCTCCAGGCTGTTCTTCTCGGGCTTGTCGATGTCGACCTTGAGGCCCTTGGGCTCCCTGGTCGCCATGCCCTTGACCTCCTTGTCGAGATTCTGGTCGACGAAGGATTTGGTGACGAAGGAGAAGGTCTTGCCCTCGGCATCCTCGAAAGTGGTCGTCTGTTGATCGGTCAGACGCGTATTGTCGTTGGTGACGATCTGGGTGACGAAGCGGAACTTTACCGTGTAGCCCTCGCAGGGCGAGCCATTGAATTCGTAGACCATGCGGCCCGAAATGCCGGTTATGCCGGAGCGGTCGGATGCCTTGTTGAGGGTCAGGTCGTAGACCGCGCGGTGCGCCTGCAGCGCCGGAACGGCAAAGGCGGGAGCCACCAGGAACAGCGCTGGCACAAGAACGGCAGGGAATGCTAGGCGCTTTGCGCGCATATGGTGCTCCGATCGTCGCGGCTGATGGCAGGCCGCAGGGAAAGATGGTCCAGCTTAAAAAAAGTCATGGCGGAAGCGAGGCAAAAATAGCAATTTCGGCCCGGCTCGCGCGGCGTCTTCAAGCAATAGGGAAATACGATGGGTGAAACAATCGAAAAGCGGCTAAGCGATCTCGGCGTCACAATTCCGGCTGCCGCCGCGCCGGCCGCCAACTATGTGCCCTATTGCCGGACCGGCAATCTGCTGTTCACGGCGGGGCAGTTGCCGCTCAAGGACGGCAAGCTGCAGGCGAGCGGCCTACTCG
>NZ_RZSG01000401.1:0-5432 GCF_003997725.1 Mesorhizobium sp. M4A.F.Ca.ET.050.02.1.1 | reverse complement strand
GCGGGGCCCCGACCCCGCCCGGGGACCCGCCGTGGAGTGGCTGACACATGCCGGCGCAGCCCACCCCAACGCCTTGCCAACGTGCGATCCGCCGATCGGCCGCTTGGCATGACGCTGGGTTAGCATTTGCAAGCAGCGGCTAATGTGAAGCCGTTCACAAAGCAGTCCTGCTTTCACGCCGCAAAGCGTCGATGTGACAAATGCCACCCTAACACCGGGAGCCGGCCGCTTATCCTTCCCAGTCGACCGGCATCATGCCCAGCCGCTCATAGAGCCGGACAGCAGTGGCGTTCTCCACTGTGTTGGTCTTGAGATCGACATGAGCGGCACCCCGGTCGCGGAAAGCGATGAAGGCCTGCCGCATCAGCGCCTCGCCGATGCCATGGCCGCGCGCTTGCGGATGGACGGCGAGGTCCTTGACGAAGGCTGTCGCCCAGCACAGTGCCGCCCCCGCCAGCCGGCCCTTGGCATCGATGACCAGGAAGCACAGCGCGGGGTCGAATCCGGCGTCGCCGGAAATGCGCGGCCACCACTCGTCGAACGGCCCGTCCGTGCCGTCGTCGAACACTTCGGAGAGCAGCGCATGCAGGGGCCGCGCGTCGGCGGGCTCGAAGCCGCGCATGACAAAGCCCTCCGGCCAGTGCGGCGGCGGCAGATCGTCGTCGAGGGTCTTGCGCAGCCGGATGTCGTCAGGTGCCGGCGGGCGCGGCATCGCGCTCAGGCGTCGGGCTGCAGGCGGCGGCGCGCGCGGTCAACGCCGAGGCCGGTCGCTTCCAGCAGGCCCTTGCGCTTGGCATCGTAATAATAGCCGCTCTGGTAGAGCCGGTCGGCGCGCTTTTCATCGCCCCCCGACACCAGCCAGGCGCCGCGCAGATACTTGACCGCATATTTGAGATTGGTCTCGGCGTCGAACAGACCGCTCGCCGGCCCGTCATAACCCATGCCGCGCGCCGTCGCGTGCTTGATCTGCATCAGACCCCAATGGCCGTGATTGTAGGCTTTCGGGTTAAGGTGCTCTCGCGGTTGACGACATGGCGCACGAGATCGATGGGCACCTCGTAGAGCGCGGAGTATTTCTCGATCAGCCGCTCGATCTCGGCGCGCGGCCCGGTGGCGTGCGGCTGCGGCTCGCCCGGCGGGGCAAGCAGCGCCGGGTTCTGCGGCACGAAATAGGCGACCTGCTGGACGCCCGGCATCGTTGCCGCCTTCACCGCCTGGCCGGTTACGGGCATCGCCATCGCGGCCGTTGCGTAGGCGGGCATCGGCTTGACCGATCCCGGGCTGAGCGGCGAGGTGCCGGCCATCACGGCGGGCTGAGCGGCAAGCGGCGTCGATCCGGCGAAGGCGGCGGGCTGGGCAGGCAGCGGCAAGGGCTCGCCCGGCGTCGCCATGCCCGGAGCTGCCATGTTCGCATCGGCGGGGAACGCCGCCATCTGCACCGGCGCAAGGCCGGAGGGCTCCGGCAGCACCGCCACCGTTTCCGGCAGCGCGACGGTCGGCGTGTCGTCCTCGACGGCAGGGGTAGCGGCTGCCGACAGGGCGGGCGCGGCCTTCATCTGCGAGGTCGAGGTGCAACCGCTGAGGCCGGCAGCTGCAACGAGCGCGCCGATCGCGGTGAGGATGATTTTCGCTGCCAAGCCCTGCAGGTCCGATTGTCGGTTGTTAAGAAGTCCTTACACCAGCGATTCTCGGCCGGCAATCAGGGCCATCCGCTGGTTTTCGGGTGGCGGAACTCGCTGCAAGCTGCGATATTGTTCCCTATCTGTACCGTACCTGTACCCGTTTTTCGCGGTTTGCGGAAAGGAGCCCAGCATGGAAAAGACATCCGCGATCACAACCGGTCACGCAGTGTTAGAAACAGTGATCGGATTCACGGGCATTGGCTGGAGCGAAACCGGGCTGATCCGGCTCTGCTTGCCCGAGCGCAGCCGCGAGGCGGTCGAGCGCCGGCTGTTTCGCCATAGTGGCGTGTCAAGCTCGACCGACCGGCCGCAATGGGTGATGGACCTGATCGCCGCGATCAGGGCCTATGCCGCCGGCGAGGACATCGATTTCTCCAGCGTGCCGGTCGATCTTGCCGGCGTCGACGATTTCCGCCTCGCCATCTATGACGCGGCGCGCAAGCTCGGCTTTGGCGAGACCACCACCTATGGCGAGTTGGCGAAGCGCGCCGGCCATCAAGGGCTCGCCCGCGAAACCGGTGCCGCGCTCGGCGCCAACCCGGTGCCGCTGGTCATCCCGTGCCACCGCATCCTGGCCGCCGGCGGCAAGATCGGCGGCTTCTCGGCGCCCGGCGGCTCGGCCACCAAGGAAAAGATGCTGGCCATGGAAGGCGTGCGCCTCGGCCCGCCGCCGTCACCGCAGGCCTCGTTCGGGTTCTGAAAAGTCCGGGCCCTTACTTCAGCCCGATGCTCATACCGCTCAGATCGGCGTTGACTTGCAGGCCTACCTGCTTGCCAGTGAGCTCGAGTTGGGCGCCCTTGTCATTGGTCATGACGATCACCTGGGCCCCCTTGCCGAGCGCGCCGCCGCCGCCCGCAGCACCGTACACGCCTGTCACATCCCGGGCGCGGCGAATGTGGCGCACGGTACCGTGGAAGTAGGTCTTTGAGGCCCCGAACGCGAGGCCGCCCGAGATGCCGCCGACCGAGATAGGATAGCGGCGACCATGGAAGGTCAGCGTGCCCTCGCCTCCAGAACCACCGATGAAGAAGGCCGCCTTGTAGACGGCGAAGCGGATCGTGCCGCTATCAGCATGCGCGGCGCTGGCTAGGCTGACTCCCGCGGCGGCGATGACGGCAAACGTGACCGATCGAAATCCCGATGAAATCTTCATGATGAGAACTCCTCTAGATCGCCGCATGCCCAGCCGGTCGGGCAGGCCAGCGTCGTATCAAAGTCATAGCTGAACTGTCTTGCCCGTCATTGGTTCCAGGCACGCGGGTTGAATCCGGCAGCGATAAGACCCCGGCGAAACGTGGCGGATGGCGAATCTCAGTTCTGCAGGAAACGGCGACGGAACCGCCGATCGAAGTCCGGCCGCTTGCAGACGAAGACCGGGCAGGATTTCGCATCGGCGCTGGGCACGTAGGCGCGCTTCCTCACCTCGCCCAGGTCGCAGAAGCGCTCGTCCCTGACGTAGCGGTCATAGAGCGGCAGCCCCGGGACACGCGTCGACTGGTAGCGCAGGATGACCGCGCCCTGGCGCGCGATCGTCGCCTGCACCCTGTCGCAGCTCATGCGGGTCGGGTCGTAGCGCGAGATCGCCTGCGCCTCGGCGGCCACCAGCGTCATCAAGGCGGCAAGCACAACGGTCTTCATGATCCTCTCCCAAACCCGGCGCCCGAGACCTGGCCGTTCCTCCCTCGCGGCGCCCGCCGGCCGCAAATTTTCCACGCGATTGGGGCGGCCGTTGGGCGGCGGTGCTGGTCCCGCTTTCTCACACAGTCTTGTTTTCAGCGCAAAACCCGCCTATATGCATCGCATTGATATTTCGGCCGATCGATCGGGCCTCGCGATCTTCGCGTTTGCTGACGTCTATCTCCAAAATTTCGATACCACCGGCCGGACCCCTGGTCCGGTTAAACTAAAGCAAATGTGAAGGATACTTCGAATGGCAACTGGTACGGTCAAGTGGTTCAACGCCACCAAGGGCTTCGGCTTCATCCAGCCTGACGCGGGCGGCGCGGACGTTTTCGTCCACATCTCCGCTGTCGAGCGCGCTGGCCTGTCGACCCTGGTCGAGGGCCAGAAGATCAACTTCGAGATCGAGCAGGACCGCCGCACCGGCAAGTCCGCTGCTGGGTCTCTGAGCAAGGCAGCCTGATTTAGCAACAGCGCGCGCCGGACGAAGGTTCGGGGCGCGCGGCAAGTCACGGATGTACTGACGGTCGCGCGAGAAGCGCGCCGGAGTGGAAAGACCCGACAAGCTGGAACAGCAGATAGCTGCCAGCCCGGTCAGACGCTCCCGATCAGGCTACCGGAATGGGAAGGCGGGATTTATCCCGCCTTTTTATTTGCCTGCGGTTCAGACATTGGCGAAACCGCCGAAGCTGCCTTCTTCTCCCCGTTCACGGGGAGAAGTGCCCGGCAGGGCGATGAGGGGCGGCGCGACGCTGCGGAATTGGCTTCCTTGGCGGAGCCGCGAAGCGGCGACGGCGTGAGGACAAGACTAAGGCAGCCACTCGATCGGCACATGCCCGGGATCCGCCTCCACGCGGCCGAGCCAGGCGGCCACCGCCGGATAGGCGTCGAGCTGGAAGCCGCCCTTCTCGGCGGTATGCGTGTAGGCATACAGCGCGATGTCGGCGACGCTGTATGCATCGCCGGCGAAGAAGGCATTGGCTTCCAGATGCCTGTTCATCACGCCGAGCGCCTTGTTGCCGCGCTCCAGCGTCGATGCCAGCCGTTCCGGCGTCGCGTCCCTGGCGCGCTCGGGAAAGGTGAGCAGCGCCTTGCGCACGGCGATGTAGGGCTCGTGGCTGTACTGCTCGAAGAACAGCCACTGATAGGCGAGCGCCCGCTGGTACCGGTCGGCCGGCAGGAAGCGCGTGCCCTCGGCGAGATAGAGCAGGATGGCGTTGGATTCGGCGATCCGTCTGCCGTCGTCGAGTTCCAGCAGCGGCACCATGGCGTTGGGATTCTTGGCGACGAAATCGGCCTTGCGGGTGTCGCCGGTATGCGAGCTCACCTCGTCATTGGTGAAGGCAATGCCGAGCTTGGCCATCAACAGGCGCGGCTTGTAGCAATTGCCGCTGTCGATCATGCTGTAGAGTATCATCAGGTCTCCTTCCGGCTCGCGCCAATATCGCGCGGCGGAAGCCGCCTCATCCAGTGATTTGTTTTGGCCTGAACATCAGCGCCGCTGATGCAACGGCACCACCTTGCTGTCCATGCCGAGCAGTGCCTCGGTGGAGAGTGGCTCCTCGTTGAAGATCGTGCCCGCCAGCGCCGGGCGGGCGAGATGGTAGCCCTGCACAAGGTCGACGCCGCCATCGAGCGCGACGCGAAGATGCACGGCCTGCTCGATCCCTTCAACCAGCACCTTGGCGCCCCGATCATGCAGCATCGAGACCAGCGGCCGGAAGAAGCGCTCGGCGGCGGCATGCCGGCAGAACTCGGCAAACCAGGCGCCGTCGATCTTGACGATGTCGGGCGCAAGCAGCGCGATGCGCTCCTCAGTCGAATGTCCGGTGCCGAAATCGTCGATGGCGATACGAATGCCGTCGCGCCGCATCTCGCGAACGAGGCTGATCAGAACCTTGTCGTTGGCCGCCTGCTCGGTGATCTCGCAGACCAGCATGCCTGGATAGAGATCCAGTTCGCCGAGATGCCTGGTCATCAGCCGGATCTCGGCCAGCGCCCGCCCGAGATGGTCGTTGATCAGCGGATTGTAGTTGAAGAACAGGTCGAGCCCCTCGACGCCGATGTTG
>NZ_RZSG01000400.1:0-5444 GCF_003997725.1 Mesorhizobium sp. M4A.F.Ca.ET.050.02.1.1 | reverse complement strand
CCTGTAGCCTGTCGAGCGATACCGGTGGCTCTTCGTCGGCAGAGCGTTTCGCACGCCTATTCTTCCTCCGACAATAAATCCATCGGCCTTACGCCTATTGCCTCTGCGATCTGCCAGAGCGTGATGACCGTTGGGTTCCTTTTTCCCATCTCCAATCCGCTTACGTAGGCACGGTCTACGCCCATTCGATCGGCGACCTCATGCTGCGTGAGGTTAGCCGCGATGCGGCAACGCTTCACGTTCTTCGCAACGAGCTGACGCATGTCCATACGGCATGCGTGGCGAATTGTGCACTTTAATGCGACGCATTATAGTGCACCATACAATGGTGAGGGGGCTGTCATGTCTGCACTAAAGAATCTCGCATGCCAGTTCGTGGTGCTGACGTTCTTTGCGTCCACTGCGTTATCCGCTGAGCAGGTGGACGAAGGGCCGCGCAATCTCGATCGTGCCGTGACCCTTTATCGGCAAGGAAATTTCGTGGGGGCGCTGTCCATTATCAGACCGCTAGCGACGTCCGGCGATGCCCGTGCAGAAACTTATCTCGCCAAGATGCTTCTCTCAGGTCAGGGTGTTCAGAGGGATGCGCCCGCTGGATTGGCGCTGTTGCGTGCTGCAGCTGATCAGGATTATCGCGAAGCAGAATTCCTGCTCGGGGCTGCATATGCGTCAGGAGAGCCAGGCCTGCCGGTAGATTACGTGGAGGCCTTGAAATGGCTGATAATAGCTAGAGCCCAAGACGGGCTAGCATACAGCATGCTGAGGGATCAGATGGGTGCCGAGAACGTGGCGACAGCCACTGCCAGAGCCGCGCGCTGGCGCGAAGACACCGACCGCAGAAAAGTGCAAGCTGCCTTGGCTCTCGGCAATAAGAATGAAGTTTCGGATCATCTTACCCGACTTGCTGATGAAGGCTTACCAGCTGCCCAATATGAGCTGGGTTTGTTATACGCCGCCGGAGTACCGGATGGCATCCCTTCGAAGAAGGTGCCAGGGTTGATGGATTTTCTACCGAATGACCGAAAGGCTGCAGAATTATTTCTTAGGGCGGCATCATTAGGTTATCCGCCGGCTCAGTCGAGGTTTGGGTCAATACTTTACGAAGGTCGAGGAGTGACCGCCGACAAGGCCGAGGCGGCGAAATGGTTCGAAAAAGCAGCTGCCCAGTCGGAAGTCAGCGCGATGATTGCGCTGGCGGACATGCTAGCAGCGGGAGATGGTGTCCGACAGGATCAAGGTCGAGCGTTCACATTGTACAGCCATGCTGCGGGCAAAGGTGATCCAGCGGCAATGAAGGCGCTGGGCGAGAGTTATGCAAGCGGCAAGCTTACCGAAAGAGACACCAAGCTTGCGTATATGTGGCTCACTCTGGCCAGTCAAATATATAGAAAAGAGCTTGTTGAGGTCTCTGCAAAAGAGGCCGACCTAACCCGCCTTGGCTTGGTCGAGCTGATGTCCCAGGATGAAATAGATCGTGCCAAGAACGCCACAGACATGTGCTTGAGCACACACTACCAACAATGCGGGGCATCATCTCTTCAATGAGCGCTGCTTGTGTTTGTGAGATTTTGACCGATCGATGTTCCGGTGGTCTCATTCGAAAGGAAGCTCAGCGTGTCGGTCCTGGCTAGCATGACGTCTCGCACGCTACGCCATCGCCGTCGCGATCCAGTTTCCCGCCCCAAGAGCAGTTCTGCAGATACCATTGGGCCTCGTCACACGAACTGATCTCCTTGCACGTCCGCCGCCGCTCGCACGAATAGCCGCTCTGTGCGACCAGCTTGCGGCTGACGATGCCGAGCGGCCGGCCCGACGGCGCCGCGCCGTCAGTGTGCGAAGCGCGCCAGTCCCAAGGCGGTTCGAAGTTGCCGACCCAAAGACCGATTTTCGCCGCCTGCGCCTTCGCCTGCTGTGGTGCGTAGGAGCCAAGGCTGTAGAGCGGCCAGTCGAGCGCTTGGCCATGCTCGACCATCCACGCCGCCACGCTGACGCCGTCGGCGCGCCGGCAGTCCCCGACGAAGCGGTGATAGCGATCCCAGCTCACGAACGTGCACTGCACCGGCCTCGATGCGGCCAGGAACGCATCCAGCGCTTCCGCCGATCGCCGGCCGCAAGGATATTCGAAGCCCTTTGCATCGTCGCAATACTGCTTGCTCTCCGGTGCGTCGATGCCGTTGAAGCGTATCCGCTGCCCGTGGACTTCGATCGTGTCGCCGTCGATGACGGAGGCGACGCCTGTGATCGGCTCCGGTTGCTTAGGCGTGATCAAATTTTGCAGGCTGATCTCATGCAAGCTGTCGGCGTGCTTCATGGCGGTCAGCGCGGCCAAAGCACCTGCCGCGCCGACGGTCACGAAGACCAGCCGTCGCGGCACGCTCGCCCACCGCAGGGCGCGCGAGCGCTTCGCGCCGGTGCGTTTGCGCCATTGACCAGATCGATTATCGTAGCGAGACTTGTCCAAGCCCTTTCCCCCGCGGGAGAGAATGCTCCCAAATGCGACGGAGGTCTAGAGAAGTCTCAATTTCGGGCAATACTTGGTTTCTAGGCGTCCATTTCTAGTGGCCTCTGGCCCGGCTGTTCATGCCAGATCACTTGCCGCAGTTCGCGCCAGTCAACCGCCTGGCCGCAACTCCTTGCCGTGGCGCCGGCCGATGATCGGCGGCCCGAGATCGGATAGCTACGTCATGTCGCTTTGTCCAGGAGCGGCATCTTCCGGGTCGGCGGCTTGTAGGATGTCACCAGCCGGAGCGTATCTGCATTCACCGTAACCGGCACCCCGAGATTGACCGTCACCCACTCACCGTCGATATGGGTGACGTCGCCGATCAATTCGATGGGCTGGCCTTTCTTCACCTTCGACGTTCTGTCGACGATCGAATGGGGGAAGCCGTAGGATGGGATCGAGACGCTGACGCGGTCTTCTGTCACGCGCCGGCGCACGGTCGCCGTGATCGCGACTTCATCGCCGACCTTGATCCTGCCCTTGCCCATGCAAGGAGTCTGGGGCGGTCGGCGGCTTAGTCAAGCAGTTGCTAATATTTACGAACGGAGACGGAACCTACATTCGCCTTCTAAGCTTATAGATGGCAGCGGTCATGTCCGCTTCTGGGTCCCAGAAAAGCCCGTCGCCAAGTCCTCCCAGCGACGGGCTTCTACTTGCATATCAAGCGAGTCGGGACCGTTCCAAAACCTTGGCTCGAAACAAAAGCCACCTTCAGCGGTTCCTCTTCATTGGAGGAAACCCATGTGCCCGACCACCGACAATGGGGATGATCGCAAAGCCCATCTAAAACTGTTGGCAGAGCGACTTACGAGGGAGACTGGCATCGGGGAGGAAGAGGCCAGGCGTCTGATCGATCTGATTGGAACAGATTGGGATTCGCTGTTTCGCGAGGCCCGATTCCTGAAAGGGCGGCATTGAGATGAGTACGCGCGGCATCAACTTCCTCCACAAATGGATTTCCAACAACATCTCGGAGACGGTCGGCGCCGACATCATCTCGGTGGCTGAATTGACCCAAAAGCTTTTTGCTGACGCCAAGGCAATCGGGATCGACAGCACGGAGATCGAGGAAGAAATTGGTAGCGTCTATGAGGTGATCTTTGACGCGACCGTTCATCGCGAGGCCGGCGTGGCGGATTGAGCGATGGGACGGCCAGCCGAGTGATGTTCCTTTCGAGGCGAGCACATCGGCCTGCCTCGATGCAGGATTTTTCGAGAGGAGTAGCCGGCTGGCCTGAGCCAATCCATATGCTAAAATGTCAACCCATGGACCAGAGAACCATCGATAAAGCGCTCGACTTGCTCAAGCAGTATCGCGACACCCTTGTGATGAGCCACGCGCCGATAGGGCCTGATGGCGTTCCTGAGATGCGCACGCCAGCACAGGCCGCTGACCCGCTCGAAATAGCCGCGCTGGAAGATATCGCCTCGCTCGATGCGGTCATCAAAGAGATGTCGATCTAACGTCTCCGACAGTAGGAACCGACCATTGGCCGTGTTGCGCGGGCTCCAAAATGGTTGCAATCTAGCCGTGCCCTGAAGCCCAGCTTTCGGGACACGGCCCGGCCCGCAAATCCTGTGTCACCTCGAGATAGCGAGCCGGGCTGTGGGTGTCCCCACCAGCCCGCTTTTGCAATTCAGATTTCGCAAAATTGTTCGGAACCGAGTACCGCTCTCGCGATTATCAGGATAGACGACCCAACCCCCTCCGAGGTCGTCAGCACTAGTACCAAGCAAAGCCCGCCGCCCTGAGACGGCGGGCTTCTCTATGCGCCCCTGGCAGTGCGCTGGTTTGAAAGCGTCCGCCACAAAGCGTCTTCTTCCGTCATGCCGTCCAGAAAAAGGCGGATCACTTCCCGTGCTAGGGCCTCTCTTTGCTCTCTGTCCTTGAGGGCTAGCCGACGCTCGGCGCACAGCCGGTCAAAAACCCGCTGGAGCATGTCCAGATCAGCGGGTTCGTACACACCGCCTTCGTTTGAGAGGGACATAATAGCCTCCCTCGATAATCTGCCGATATTTTGCCACCAGCAGCGCCGTCCGAAAACTGTAAATTTGTACGGAACCGTGGCGCAAAAGATGGACATGTCCCTGACACGAGGGCGGCCCGGCATCTTGGCGGGGTAGGCCAGAGCGACGCCGGGCCTAGCCGGTGGGGGTCGGGGGACAGGCACCGGTTGTCTGCCAGTATATGCGCCATGGCTAATAGATGCAGCCTGTCCGAACGAAGGAGCCGGCTGGCGGCGTATGCGGGTCGAGGCCGCACATGTGCATGCAATGAGTCTGGCGCTGGCTTCCGCCTCGTCGAGAGACTGGGCTGAATCCGATACCCCGCCGCTCGGTGTGCCCCCACACCCAGCGGCGGGCTAAGGTGACCGGCGCCTTCTCGTTGGGGAGAATTGCCTGGGCCCCGGCGCCGGTCTGGCGAACCATGGTCCGCCGCATATGCAAGATAGCTAATATCTACCTCAAAAGGATATGGTGCGATCGCGTAACCTCTTGGCATCGCGCCGGCCATCAGGAATATAATCCTTCCCGGTGCGGCGACCCCATTCACTAGGATCGCCATGACGCTTCTTGCCAAGAGTGTCTTCGGTGAATGGAAACTTCGTCGTGTTGCTGAGCTGGTGAAGCCGGCACGGGTCTGTCGGTCGACTGCCTGACCTGCAAGCGAAAGGCGTGCTCGGGCCAGAGCATGGAGCGATGCATTGGGACCTGATCAAGGTCATCTTCTGTCATGAGTGCCGGGACGCTGGCCACGACGACCGGAACCTGCAGTTCACCAACCATGCGGTGACGCCGGACAGGCGCAAAGGCTGGATGCCTTGTCCCTAAAGCGGGAGTAGCTCTGGACGACCCACCGGGCCGGTGGGTCGTCCAGAGCTACTCCCGCTTTAGGGACAAGGCATCCAGCCTTTGCGCCTGTCCGGCGTCACCGCATGGT